>NZ_JAELTQ010000190.1 GCF_016428905.1 Dyella sp. ASV24
GTCTTCAAGAGCCCGCTTCGCAAGAAGCGGGCTTTCTTGTTTTGCGCGAACGGAGCGCACCAATCGCCTTGTGCGTTGATTGACTCCCTCTTCGGTCGTCATTCGTTCTTGCTTTGTGGTGCAACCGCTATGGCAGAGCTGCCCTGCCCTGAAAACCCGAAGAAAATCGCTCGCTAATATCGAACGCATCCACGCAAATCCAAACATGATTTGAAAGCCCCATGGGATTTTGCGACCGATTACCTTCACTCGAAGGAAATATCACCGCTGCCACTCCGCGCGCATGCAATCGCGACATAGCATTCATCCTGCATGGGATCATTAATCAGGGCATGACATAAGAGCCGCAGAATCGAACAGTCATGCCTGGAATGCTGGTAAGCCCCGGCTCTCGCTGCCACACCATTTCACGTGGCTCCCCGCCTCTTTCTGGACACGCGAACCGACGCCATCGATAACCCCTGCACCAGGGTGTTAATCGATAAACCAGACACCCTTTTCATTAGCAGTTTCTGTCAAAGCCGGTGCTTGGCATAAATCGCGATTTTTGTTTACGCATTTCCGGCAAATAGCGCCTTTTTCGGGCCACCAGTCACAAGGTCTGTGACGAAGTTGGTGTTACATTCGAGCCGATGCTCAATACCTGAGCACATCACCAGCAAAGGGGTCCGTTATGTTGAAAGCCCTCTCGTCCCGCGCATGCCTTTTTGGCGTGCTGGCTCTCGCCTTGTCGGGGGCCGCCTTCGCCGACCAGCCGCCCGCCTCCGGCCTTGGCCAATCCTGGCCTAATGCTTCGGACGTTAGCAGCAGTCCCAACTTCCATGCCTACACTTTTACGCTCGGTGGCATCCAGTTCGTCCAGATCAACGATCTGAACGGCAATGTGCTCGGCGCCGTGGGCTCGGCAAACGGACAGTTCATCACCTTGCCGGTCGGTCTTTTCTCGCAACTGGTCGCCACTCCGCAGCAGGCTCCTGCTGTGTCGACCACAGCAACGCCGACCAGCACACCCACGACGGTGTATCAGGACAGTGCGACGACGGTGACGGCCACCCCGTTGAGCGATGGCACGATGCAGCTCAGGGCAGCTGCCGCTTGCTCGGGTGACCCGGCACAGTGCAGCACGCACATCCAGTAAGCAGCAGGAACAGCGATCAGCGGCGCATCAAACGCCGCTGATCGTGATCGGATCGAGCAGCAGCAGGCTGACACGACGCCCGTTGGCGAGCAGGTGCTCACGCGCATCACCTTCAAAGGTCATGGCGCGATCACGGATACCTGACCACCCCATACCGCTGGTGGATCGCATCACGCGGGGAAGAAGTTCATCCCAGCGTACATGGGATGCTGCTTCGGCCCTGTCGCGGAGATTGATGCTCACCAGTGCCCAACGTCGACCGGCCTTTTCGCCACAGCGGACGCGCACGACAATCTCACTGATGTTTCGCTTGGTGCAGGCATCGGCCACCACTTCCACAACCAAGCGATAGATCGCCAGATGCAGCGTTTGCGACAAGCGGCTCAATGGGCCGCGCAGATCGCACCCATAGCCCACGCCGGTTTCGTCGAGCGCGCGCGGAATGGCACCTTCCCGTAGCGCCGCGGGCAGACCCCGTTCACGCCAGGACACCGGATAGAGACTATCAGCCAGTCGGAACAGCTGGTCCTGCGCGACCAGGGCCTGGCGATGATAGCTGCGGTCTTCGATCGTCGGCTGCAAGTGACGGATCCGCGACATCATCATCGCGAAGCTGGCCTGGACTGTCTCGCGGATCTGTTCCAGCGCGAGTGATGTCGTGCGCAACTGCATCTCGCCAATGTGGACGTTGCGTTGAGCAAGCGCCAGCGCCATACGGACGTCCATACGCTCTTGCTCGGCATGCTGATTCAGAGCGCCAATGCGCGCGCCCAGCAGCAGCATGGACGAAATGGCGAAGGCGACGATGGCCTCTGCCTGCATGGTCTGCTGGTCGTAGGTGGCCGGCATCAGCGCGATGACGGCCAAACTGGCCGCCGTACCGCCGATCGCCGCGCCCTGCCAGCCATGACGCATAGCCAGCCAGACAATGGGAAGGAACATCGCGACCTGCGCGATCTGACGAACGTGGGCGGACTCCAGTCCGATCCAGACCAGCAACAACAGCGCAGGAACGACCAGGAAAATACTGTCGAGCACCGCGCGATTATCGAGCAAACGGGTTCCAAGCTCGCGCCAGCTCGCACCCTTGATCAATTGATAGCCGAACAACACGGTGGGCGTCACTGCAAGAATGCCCAGGTAATTGCCCAGCACCCATTCAACGCCCAGCTTGTCGAAATGTGCGACATAGCCCGGCGGCAGGTGCATGACCATCATGGATGCGATGTTGTACCCCGTCATGAGGAACGACAGCACCAGTGCACATCCGAGCAAAGCACCCATGTTCAGCGAATGGCGCGACGTCATGATGGGCCAGCGCTCGCGCACCAGCCACACGACCGGCGCCATGATCACAATGGCAGGAATGACATTGAAGATGGCCCAGGGAATGCCCCAGCCCCACTGGTTGACGCACTCGATGGTAATGGGGACCAGTACCGCCACTTCGCCAGCCACCAGCACCGGCCAGTCGCGGTAACGCGTAAGCAGAAGCACGGTGAGATGCACGCCGGTCAGCAACACGAAATGCGTGATCGCAACCTGACGAACCAGATAGATCAGCAGCCCATACGAGACGGCCATACCGATGCGTCGGAACCACGGATGAGTCCACGGTGCGTCCAGCATGGCATCCCCCTGTTTGGTATCCCCTCGCTTGCGCCGGGCTCTGGCGCAAGCGGCCGATGACATCGGGCGGGACGTGAAGGCGAAGTGATACGCCCCGGCTAGCTAACTGCAATATCGTAGCGCAGCCCATCGCTGCAAATGTGTAACCGGTCAAACATTTTGGAATGAAGCCGTGACCATCTTCGATCCGGACGCCAACAATCCGCAAGCGTGAAATATAACGATGTTAGGCCCCTCGTTGACTCATGCATGCGCGAGACGCCCGCTTCAGCCAGCCACCGATGAATAGAGGCGCTCGGGCAGATATCCCCTGACCTCAACGGCATCCAGGTGAACCAGATTTTTGGCGACCTCCAGCAGGATCCGACCCCTTACCTGATCACCCAGGCGATCCCGGAGTGAACCCAGGAATGCGGGTGCAGCGATCAGGACCAGCGCATCGAACCGGCCATCGTTGCGCCCCTTGAGCAGGAACCTGGAAAGCTCCAACGCAAAGTTGCCGGTTTCCACCTCGGCCACCGTGCTGTTCGGCTCCTCCGCGTGGCGCCCGGGGCCGGATCGCTCGAAACCGCGCCCCGGACGATCGGATACCAAGTCCTGATCGTGGAGCCTCGCCTCCGGATGAATGAACGCGTCCAGCTCCTCCAACGGCCCCGTCGCCTGACGGGTCTGGAACAGCCGCGCAACGCCCCGGTTGGCGACCACGATCCACACGGTCTTTTTCATGGCGCGCTCCCAGGACATGTCACCAGGAAAGCCGTCCCGCTGAACCCACTACGCCCAAAAATCTCACGCAGCTCGATCGCTTCCAGGCTCGATTCGAGATTCCTCGCCTGCCCGTCAAGCGGGCGTGAGTCATACCCGTCCTCCTACGGCATGCACGCGATAACCAAGTGCGGCGGCATAGAGGCCGAATGCCGCTCAGGCACCAGATGACAGCGACCTTCAGCGATCAGGCAACGGAGACTTTCTGCAACGCAATTCGCTCCAGTGGTTCGAAAGCCGCGCCCGGCGATGGTTCTACGCAGAGCGTCAATGCATCCAGGCGCGCTGTGGGCAACATCGACGCGCGCAGGGACAGCCAGCGTTGCAGCGCGCGCTCCTCTTCTACGGAAGCCGGGGCGGACAACGTCATGTGAAAACGATAGCGTTCGAACACGTAGGGATACCCGTAACGGCCAAGATAATGGGTTTCGATGGCGTCGAGCCCGGAGGCACGACGCTGGAAATCGGTTTCCGCCAACGGCAAGCGCAACGGCTCGACCGCTTCAATACAAGCCGCAGCGAGCGCATTCACTGCCTTGCAGTCACCCACGGGGCGAAGTGCCGGAAAGCCAGCGAGGCGTGCGCAACGCAGCGGGAGGTTGATCGGAGCATGCGACCGCGCCACCACCTGTAGCGCCTGGCGCAAATCGTTGAGATCGACATCGGGCGACAACGTGAACGGTGATCGCAAGGTCGCGTGCCAACCGTAACGCCGCACATCCGCCAGCATCGCGTTCCAACGGGTAAGCGGAATGCCTGGAATGCCATGGGCAGCCAATTCCACGCTCAACCAGTCACGACCTAGGGCCGCCAGCGCGCTCGCGGGTGCCGGGCAGAAATAAACGGCGTAGCGCATCAGCAATCTGCCATCGATGTCAGCGGCAGCTGCGCGCACGATGCATCCATTCGCCGGACAGGCATGCACGCCACCGCGCTGCCGCACGTCCATGCGCCAAGCCACGCACCGCCCTTGTTACGCGCTTCCCGCACACCATCTCCGTTATTGACCGACATATTGCCGGCCAGCCCCCGCTGAGCCATGCCCCGCCCTCGCCTCAACTATTCGCTCCCAACCCACGACATGGCATGCGCCACTCTCGCCGGGCGGAGTCCCCTAGCTAACTAAACCTGTGTGACAAGACGGGGAACGCTGGGCTCTTTTGGCAAACCCGAATCCCCTATACCCCTGTCCGCTTGCCACGATCCGGACATGCACGGCGCGCCCGTTGCGCCAGCGGCGGCGCAGTTGAACACGGCCGCCGCGGCGATTAACGCGATGGAATGTGCAAAACGGAGCCCACATGGATCGCGAAGCGATAGGGGCGAGGTAAGAGCCTGCTGATACGACGTGATGTGGCGCCCGGGACCACTCACCGGGCGCCGAAGTGACATGTCAGGTCGTGGGATGGAACTTGCCCCACGGGGACAAGATGTCCTTCCACGGCTCGGACAAGCTCATGTCACCCACGCTGCCCAATGCACGGGCGGTGTCCTTCTGCCACGTCTGGACGGCGTCCTGCAGCCCCTTTGCGAAATGCGCCTGCACGTTGGCGGCGATTTGGTTGGTCACGCTGGCATCACCCATGCGCTGCTGCAGCTGGCGCCAGAAAGTATCGGCCGGCATCGACGCCAGCGCCGCCCAATCCTGCGCCTTGATCAGATGCTCAACCCGCGCCTGCTGTTCGGCGATGCCGTCGTCCATCGCGCGGGTGGACAGCTCCAACCACTTCTTCCAGTTCTCCATCACCAGCTTGTTCACGCGCAGCTGAAATTCGGTGTTGGCCTTGTACAGGCTCAACGGAAGATCGCTCGGGGTAGCCATGTCATGCCCTCTTTGGGTGATCTTTTTCGATTGCGCCGCCGCGCCCTCCGGCGACGGCCTCGCTCAGACGCCACCGTGGCGCCAGCGGCCACTATGAACTCGCCGCACGACGGAAGCATGAACCCGCCAGCCTCAACGAAACGTGTGGCCCAACCATGCCGCGGTTCAGCCGGCAGTTCGAAAGTGTTCACCACGAGTTGTTTTTGCGGCAACAACACTCGGAATCCCCCAAGCAACGAGGTATGCCCCATGAAGAAGCTCGCTTCCCTGACCATCACCCTCGCCGTGGGTTTCACTGATATCGCTATGGCACAGGAAGCGCTGACTGAGCATCAGGTGCAAACCCAGCTCGAACAGCAGGGCTATCGGAAAGTGCACGACCTGGCATTCCATGATGGTGTTTGGACAGCCAAGGCTCGCAGCGCCGATGACCGAAGCGTGGATGTCCGCGTCGATCCACGAACGGGCGAGGTATTTCCGGACAAGCAGGTGCCACGCCTGAGCGAGGCGGACATCCGGGCGCAACTGTCGACGCAGGGCTACACCCACGTGCGCGATGTGGACTACAAGAATGGCGTGTGGATGGCCAGGGCGGATAACCCGGCAGGCAAGAGCGTGGCCCTGCAACTGGATCCGCAAACGGGCCGGGTGATCGGCACCGACAGGCATTGATGCCGGATAACCCACGGCAAATCAGTTCCCCAAAACTCAGGTGCGGCCCGAAGGCCGCACCTGACGTACAAGCTCTAGTGCAACGTCACGCTCAGAGAGCGGCGTCCTTGAGCTTCTTCAGCGCGCGGATCTTCAGCTTCACCGTGGCCGGCTTCGCAGCGAACCACTGCTCTTCCTTGGTGAACGGGTTGATGCCCTTGCGCTTCGGCTTGGCCGGAACGTTCACGGCGGTGATCTTCAGCAGGCCCGGCAGCGTGAAGTGGCCGGCACCCTTCTTGTGCACCGAACCGGTCACGGCACCCTCGAGAGAGGCCAGCACGGCGCGCACGTCCTTGGCGACCACGCCGCTGACTTCAGCGATGTGGGCAACCAGGCCGGACTTGCCCAGTGCGTCTTTGATCGGCTTATGCACGACCGCCTTGGCGGCCTTCGGAGCTGCCTTCGGTGCGGCCTTCTTCTTTGCTACTGCTTTTGCCTTCGCCATACATTTCCCCGTGGTAATCGATATGAGGTGGTGTTTGATGCCTCTCGGCATGCGGAATGTATGGCATGCCAGCCCGTTACGCCAAGCTGCAAGACGGAAAAAATGCAGTTTTTTTTCAATATTGGCCTCAACAGGGTGAAGAAAGTCACGGTCAAGGCCCTCGGATGCCTGTTTTTGAGGGGTTTTCCTATTCACCTCGCGCCATCCGCCTTTTGCTTTTCCAAGTCCAGCTATGGACCGACGACGCCGGGCGTATCTACTATCAAGACTCGTTTCCACGCCTGGTGTTGTCCATGAAGCGATTGGCCCTATCCCTGCTCGCCCTGTCCGTGACGTCGGCCTTGTTCGCCGCCGACGCACCGACCACCCCGACCATCGACCCGCATCGCCTGTCGGAGGATGTCAAAACGCTTTCGTCCGACGCCTTCGAAGGTCGCGGCCCGGCCACGCCGGCCGAAACCAAGACCATCGACTACGTTGTCGCCCAGTTCAAGGCGGCCGGCGTGCAGCCCGGTGGTGACCTTAAGAACGGCAAGCGTGAATGGACGCAGGCGGTGCCGTTGCTGCAATCGGACATCGCCGGTACGCCGTCGCTGTCGTTCACCGTCAACGGCAAGAACGAGCCGCTGACGCAGGGTAAGGAAATCGCCGTGCGCTCGGCGCTTGATGGCTCCAAGGCCGTGTCCATCAAGGACGCCCCGCTGGTGTTCGTCGGCTACGGCGTCAAGGCGCCGGAACGCAACTGGGACGACTTCAAGGGCGTGGACCTGCACGGCAAGATCGCCGTGGTGCTGATCAACGACCCGGACTTCGAAACCGGCGTGGGCGACTTCGGCGGCAAGGCCATGACCTACTACGGCCGCTGGACCTACAAGTACGAAGAAGCCGCACGCCAGGGC
>NZ_JAELTQ010000191.1 GCF_016428905.1 Dyella sp. ASV24
CCCCCCCCCCCCCCCCCCCCCCCCCCCCCCCCCCCCCCCCCCCCCCCCCCCCCCCCCCCCCCCCCCCCCCCCCCCCCCCCCCCCCCCCCCCCCCCCCCCCCTGTTTTAGATGTGTATAAGAGACAGGTACAACGTCTTATCGTTGTTCTGCAGGCAAAGTATCTTCCCGAATACTTCCTGCTTGCTGTGCGCGTTGATCATCAGTTCCGTTGCGACATGTTGCGTGCCGACGTTGTCATCGAAAATGTTCTGCTGAACATCTTCCGGCCTGACACTGACCTGACTCAGCATGTTCAACATCTCTGGATTGTCCTTCATGATCTTCTTTCCATAGGAGAGACAATCCTGCTCCGCACTACCGGCCGTAGCATTGGCACTCATCGCCAGCAGGGATGCAGCAAGAAGAAGGTAGGTCGGCTTCATAAGCACTCCGTGTAAAGCGTTGTGTTGATAGAAAGTGGCTCCACAATGCTACACAGGGCCGCGCCAGCGTCGACCTGGCCGACTCTAGAAATCAGACAAAGCCGCATCACTCGATACTGTCCCCTGACGTATCGGTTACCCAGTGGATGCACAACACCAGCACTATCGATTCCGAAGCCATGCGCCATGGTCGCGCCGCCGCGTGTTGCAGATCCTGTAAAAAAAAAGCGGCGTGGCCGCCGCTTTTTTTGTTCCTCAGTAAAGTCCGCGTTGATTGCGGTATCGAGTGATCACCGAGCCATTCAAGCGGGTTTGTCACTAGACCATCCGCACCAACATCGCTTTCGCGATTACTCAAACTTCTGGGTATAGCGCAGATAGACAAAACGCCCATAGTCATAGGACGGGTTGTACGCATACATGGAATCGGTATTGATGCTGCTACCGACCTCAAATCCACCGTAGAAATAAGGCCCCACGCGATTGAAGAGGTTGTTTGCACCAAGTGCGATGGTGGCGTTCCACGGTGCCTTCCAATAGACCTGCACGTCATGGAAGGTGATCGATGGAATCTGCGTAATGGGCGTAATGCCTACACCGGGCAGGTAGTAGTTGGGCATGGTGCATGGGAAGGCCGAATCCTGCGCGTTGTAGCAAGGCTCCTTCAACGGCGAGTAGTACCGCATGGTCCACTGCGCGCCAAAGTCTTGATACTCCCAACCCATGGTGAGGTTGGAACGCAGACGCCAGTAGGAACTGAAGCCGTTGTTATTGGTGACCGGCACGCCGGCATATTGCTCGGTGTCGTTACGCGTGTAGTACGTGGATTTGGAGTCGACCGTGAACTGGCCAAAGGAGAACTTTGGTAACTTGTAGGAAAGGTCGACATCGTAACCAGCTACATCCAGATAGCCTTGGTTCTCCTCGCCGGAGAACAGGCTGCTCACCTGGTAGTTATCCGCCGCTGTACGCTGGAACTGCGCGCAGTCCGCGGCAATGCCCAGCTCATAGCAGTTGTTGAGCACTTCGTTGGGGCTGATAAGCGAGATGATATTGCGCACGATGTACTTGAAGTGATCGACCGTGGCATTAAAGCCCGTGAGATAACTTGGACTGTAGACAAGGCCAATCTCCGAGCTCTTGGATTTCTCCGGCTTGAGATTGGGGTTGCCACCCTGGGTGAAGGGCGCATAGACCGGCGCGCCACCTGGCGAGGTCACCGGTACTTGTGGCGCTGCCTCTTGCATGAAGCCATTGGGGAACTCGTTCCCCAAGCCGGCTGCGTTCAACGCCGCCTGATTCAACGCAGGTTGCCCGCCGACGCCATTAGCGCAGTTCTTGGCGACGGTCGCGTTGTAACGGGCGAGGCCATAGGTGACGTCGCAGGGATCGTTGTAGCCCGGGTACGTGGTCGACACACCGCCGAACAGGTCACCGACCGTGGGAGCGCGGAAGCCACTGCCATAGCTGCCGCGCACCATGAGGTCGTCAAAGGGCTTCCAGGTCAGCTTGTACTGGCTGTTGAAGGTGCTGCCGAAGTTGTTGTAACGCGAGTAGCGGCCCGCGATATCCAGGTTCAACGACTGCGCCAGCAGCATGTCCTTGACGATAGGTATGTTTATCTCGGCCCACGTCTCATTGACGCTGTAGCCGCCCTCCGTGGGAGCGCCAGCAAGATTGGTGGTCAAACCTTGGGATGAGGGAACATCTGGCGTGTCGTAGCCGGACACCGAACGATGCGAAGCGCCCACCGCAAAGGTGAGATCGCCAGCAGGCAACTCAAGAATGTTGCCGCTCAAGTCGACCTGCGGTCCTTTATCCGAACTGCCGTAATGCTCGTAACCGTTGATGGCGATGTAATTCAACATCGCCTGGGTGTAGCCACCTGGCCCGGCCAGTGCATTCAGCGGTACGCAGCCAGCGATGACATTGCCAGGTGTACCGCACTGCACGGTGCCGTTGGATCCCATGAACGACGGGCCCAGCGCGTTCTGAAGATTGGGGAGATTGAAATTACCGGTTTCGGTGATGGTGCCTTCGTAGCGGGTGTCGTAGTAGTAGGCATCCCAGTTGAACGAATGGTCGCCGATACCAAAGTAGCCCTCCAGGCCAAGGCTATAGCGGAAGTTTTCGACCTTGTTGATGGACAGGCGGGGCAACTCGCCTACATAGCGCTGGAAAGGGAGATCAGTCGGCGTTTGTCCCAGCGCGTTGGTCGGGTTGTAGTAGCTCTGCCCCGACAACATCAGGTTGTCGTACTGCGGCTGCTGGATCGAGAACAGGCCGCTGGTGGAGAGCGGGAAACCGGCCAACTGATCCGTATTGCCCTGCTCGTTGTAGCTCGCGGTGAACGTTGCCGTGAGGTTCTGCAAGATGTCGTAATGCCCCTGCGCAAACACGTTCTTCATGTTTGTTGCGCTGAGCAAGGTGTTGGCTGGATTGAGGTTGTAGGTGTCACCTGCGTTGGTCACGACACCATTGGCGGCGTAAGTCGGCAACTGCTGAAAATGGTAGTCGTTGATGTTCCGTGGATCGCCACCGGCATTGAGTATGTTGAGGTTGCCGTTGCTGTCGTAGAACTGCCCATAGGGCCCGAGGTATTGCAGTCCGTTCAACGGGAATTTGTCGGTGAGCGGGTACTCGCTATAAGGCCGCCTGCCTGCACCGATGGCATCCTGGGTCTGGTATTGCGCTGAAAACAGAATCGAACCACGCGAATAGGTTTTGCCGAAGGTAACGCCGTACTGCCCTTGTTTGCCATCACCACCGGGAAGGTACCTGCCGTTGTAGGTGTCGAGCTCCGCGCCGTTGAAATCCTTCTTGGTGATGATGTTCACCACACCGGCGATCGCATCCGAACCATAGGTGGCGGATGCGCCGTCCGCCAGCACATCGACGTGATCGATGATGGAGGCGGGAATGGTGTCCAGATTAGTGAAACCATCGTAGGACGTGCCCAGACGTTTGCCGTCGAGCAACACCAGTGTGCGCTGCGCGCCGAGGTTGCGTAGATCGACATAGGTGCCGCCCACGTCGGGACCGGCTTCATCCGGATCGGACTTGCTGATGTCTGGCGTAGATGCAGATGTGAGGTTTGCCAGGAACTGGCCGACCGTCGCAAAGCCCTGCCGCTGAATATCCTGTGCGGTGATGGTAACGACAGGTTGCGCCATTTCCGTGTCTACACCACGGATCAATGAACCGGTGACCTGCACGGCTTTCAGGTTTTGCACTTTCTGCGGGGTTGCTGGCGTCGCCGCCTGGTTTTGATTTTGAGCGGCGGGTGTTGCCGCTTGTGGTGATGTATCGCCTTGTTGTTGCGGCGTTGGCGTAGGCGGTGTTGCTCCGCCATTGGGTGTTGCCGTTTGCGCACGAACGGAATCAGGTAAACCCAGCGTCCCTGCAAGAACGCTGCAGATCAAAACTGACAACAGCTTTCGTTTCTGCGGCTTCATGAAAACTCCCCTCGTCGTAAAGTTGACGCAAGCTTCATTTCATCCACGGCTACACCGCACTGAAGAATAGAAATTCAGCGATTGACTTCAGGCGGGAGACGACACAGTAACGAGAGATTCACGCAACTTCACCAAGCAAGTATTTTCGACTTGAGCACAAACAATCGCGCAGTCGAAGTATCGATGAAGTGCCTTAAATCAAGGCATGGATCGATGAGCTGCGGCGCAGCAAACGAGCGAGACGAACTTCATCTTTCGGAAGAAAACATGATGCGCGAACAACTCGGTCGCAAGCTCATGCTCTTCGCGTAACCAATGTGGTGTTGTGAATCTTGAGCATCGTTGCGCAAGTGGTACTTGCTTCCGCATGTCGCACTCGAACTGCGCGATGGTGCGTAAGCGCTTACCGGAACTCGGCCAAAGAAGATCATCCGCGCGATGCGTGATGAGCAAGCTAATGCACCTCTCGTTTGCAAGATGCTCGGTGCGCTGGAGTACCGCGTCGAAGCGGTCTTCGCGACAACGATCGGACCAGGCTCACGTGAAGCCACCGCCGAGATGATCCTGATGCTGTGCTCGGATGCTCGGCGGAGCGAGCCATGCGATCCACCGCGATATGAAGCGGCAAAGTTCAGCCGCTAATCGTGGAACGCAGCGCGATAGGCTTTCTGATCATTCACCATGGCTTGTCGCGCACGTTCCTCAGTCAGCTGTCGCCACGTCCAGGTGACAACCATGACTCCGCGTTTCACTTCACCTTGCGCCATGGCAAGCAGATAAGCCCCGTCGGGGGTTCGGCATATCCACGAGGCATTGCAGCCGTATCGCTCCTGCATGGCGGGTGGTCGATAGATCACTTCCAGCTTGCTCCCCGGAAGTTGCTGACCACCCACACTGACGGTTTGATCTGCAAGAGAACGTACCAGCGTGTCGTCATCGCCGCCCATGCTGATGAACGAAGCGAAGATAGGCCCCAGCACGGCGAACAGTGCAAAACCCAGGATGTACCAGTACTCCGTCATTGCCTCTTCCCTCCGACCGACCTGCGCCCTTCGCGCCTACTTCTTGGCCTTCGGAATGCCAACCTTCTCGATCAAGGCATCTATATGGATCGAGTCTTCAGAGATCTTGAGATAGCGCACTCCCACAAGATCAACCATCTCTCTCAGCCTTGCAGCATCGATGGGTCCTGCCGCTTCACCGGATCCAGCAACACTTAATTCGACAGCATCAAGGATCGCTTGATAGTGAGCTCTTAAGTATGCGTTGTACTTGTAAAGCCCTGCGAGCAGCTTGACCAAGTAAGCAATAAAGATGCTCGACAGAACAAACAGTATGCGTCGACCATTGAAGTAGGTCTCCGAGATCTTCCCGTGGTTCTCGTAAACCGCTTTCTTCAGGGAACTTAGACTTCCATCTGCCGCCCGAATACTCTCCGATAGCGAGGCGACGTTATTGGACAACCCCTGGGTCTTCGATGTGCCTGGCAGGTTGGCATCAACGATCAGGCTCTTTATGTTTGATTCGGTGCGCTGGATATCATCCTGAAGCCTCCACGCTTGATCGCTGAAGGCGGCTAGCTCTTTGGGCGTGTTATCGACGAGGTACTCGAACGATACGACCGCAGTCAGAAACCCAAACACAAGAGAAAATATAAGAAAAATAAGTGCCGCGGACGAATACCCTAGATGATTTATGCGAACCAAAAGATTTTGCTTAAAGCTGTCCACTCACCACCCCTGTGACTGATCTGAATAACGGCCTGGATATTTCATGATAGCGATAAGCAGGCCACAACAATGAAGCAAAACGAGAGAGGCCAAGAGAAGAAACTGGTCAGCTTCGACCATAAACACGGCCCGCAACTCATTTTGCTCAAGGCACCAGTGAAGCGTTCGCAACCTGCAAGCCCAGCCCCCGTTCTCTCAAGCGATCAAGCTCGCCGGTTGATCGCTCCACCTCGCGCTGTACGCGCTTGTAGATGCCACGCAGCGCCGGCTTCAAGTGGTCTAACGTTTCGCGTGCGGGTGTGCCAAGCAACACGCAACGAATGGCGTGCATATGCAGGATCTCCGGCTCGGACAGATAGCCCTGCTGACGCCACTGCCAGCCCATGGTCTGACCGTCGGAAAACTGCGAAAAGCTGAAACGCGAGTTGGCGAGGAACAAGCCGAAGCCGAGGAAGACGGCGGCCAGATCCGTCGCGTGCTCCCACACATCCCAGCCACCCGGCGGCGGCTCCGGACATCCGGCGGTGCGGTAGTGCGCCAGCTCATGCGCAAACGTTGCGACGAGGCTCATGGGGTCGCGCACGCGATCCGGGTGATAGGTGATCAGCGCCCCCTCGTCCGTGGCGCGAAACGTACCTGCCGGCGATGACGGGCTGTTCTTCACCAGCAATGCGGGGGCTACGACAGGATTGGGGTCCGCCTCCTGCGCCTGCAGCACGCATGGCCAATCCGCCATGCCCGCGTAATCCCGAACGCGCGCGAAGATCGCCTCCGCCATCGCATGCCCCTGCAAACCACGATCCGGGAAGAACCGGGGCGTGGGCAGAACCAGCGGGCGCTGCCTGAGCGCGTCCAGCCCACCGGTGTGCTGCAGCAGCCAACCGAAGCAGTCGAACTGCCAATGGGTGAGCTCACTGCCTAGAAGCGTTCCTTTGCGAAACCATCCGAACATGGGTCTTCAGCCTCCCTACCGAAGAAATGGCCTGGCTCCTGTCTCTCCCAGCCCAGCTGAGACCAGGGAACGGCACGTTGCCCCGTTTCGTACATCAACCTAGTTCCAGGCTGAACTGACAACGTGAAATGCGTCAACCTACAGGCGTCGTCAGAAAAATCCTACACGACGTTCTGATCCGGGCCTTTAAGGTGCTCTACGGAACCCGAAGGCGCGCCGTGCCCGCCCTCGACGACTGGCCACGTCCGCCCCCGGATCGCGCGGCTCAACGAAGGAATCGTATCAATGAAGTTTGCGCTTAGCGCCCTGACCACCACCCTTGCCCTGGTCGCCGCCGGGCTGGCCTGGGCCGGTACACCGCCACAGGCACCCGCCGAGATTGCCGCAGCGGCGCCAGCTGGGATGACCCTGCTGTCGTTCAAGGCCAGCGGCACGCAGACCGGTGCTACCGCAGCCGCTGTCTACGAGACCGCCCCCGACAAGGATGGCGTGCGCCATCGACAGCTCACCCTGTTCGGCAACACCAACGGCAAGTTCGCGCCGGAAGTCACCAACGACAAGCTCATCGCGTGCTCAACCTGCAGCCAGTACCACGACGATCAGTTCTACCCCGACCATGTCGAAGTTTCGACTGGCCACGTACACATTGATCAGTTCGACAGCGGCGAGATGCCATCCACCACCTCGTTCGACTTCGTGCAGAAGCAAGGCAAGTGGTACGTGACCAAG
>NZ_JAELTQ010000192.1 GCF_016428905.1 Dyella sp. ASV24
CTTGCTCGGGAGTGGGGCCATTTTTGACGACAGTCCTTCGCTTTCCTATCGGTCGCCGCCCAATGAAACCAGCGTGGACTGCTTTGATCTGGTATGCGGAGGACTCATCAATGGCAGAACCCAGCAGAGTATTGGATAGCCATCGCACGTAGTTGGCGATATGTGTCAAACGTGAATATTCGCCACCCGCTCCGATCCGCTGGTTTACGCGGCTCGGTAGAAACCGCACCACCTTGGCGTCATCCTGCCTACTGAACCGGTTCTGGCACTCGTCCCTTATCGCGTCCAGCTCCGGGGAGCTGAAGAAACGTCGTCCGCTGATTCGCTTCTCCAAATCAATGCCGCGTTTAGCGCAATAGGTCAGGAGCACGTTGATAGCTGCGGCAGCTGCATCCATGCTGGCCACCGATTTCGACGCATTTCTCAGCTGCGTCGTGAGGAAGAGATTTGGGTAGTAAAGGGGTATCCCCGAATCGGGATCAACCAGCAAACGGTATCTTTCACCATCTGCCATGACGAAGCCCTGCGTTCGATATCTACGCTGCATCCCCGCCTCCATAGCCCGCAACACTTTTCAAGGTGCAGCTTAGGCTAGGAAGCCAGCTAAGAACTGACGTCTATTTGTCCAGTTTTGAAAAGAAAAACCCCCGAAAGATCGGGGGTTTAGAGTCATAAACCGAACAAATGCGGTCTAAGGTGCATCCTAGAACGGAATATCGTCGTCGTCGAAGCTGTTGTTCTGCACCGGCGGCGCCGACTGGCGCTGCTGGTTTTGGTTGCCGTAGTTGTCGCCGCCGCGCGAGCCGCCGCCGAAGCTGTCGCCGCCACGGGACTGCTGGCCACCGCTGTAGCCGCCCTGGCGCTGACCACCGCCGCCACCGCCCTGCGCGCGCTGGAAGTTGCCGCCGCCACCGCCACCCGCGCCGCCTTCCGAACCACCGCCGAGCATCTGCATTTCCGCGGCGACGATGTCGGTGCTGAAACGTTCGACGCCGTCCTTGTCGGTGTATTTGTCGGTGCGCAGCGAGCCTTCGATATAGACCTGGCGCCCCTTCTTCAGGTATTCGCCGGCGATTTCAGCCAGACGGCCGAACAGCTTCACGCGGTGCCACTCGGTGCGCTCCTGCTTTTCGCCGCTCTGCTTGTCGGTCCAGCTTTCGGACGTGGCGATGCGGATGCTGGTGATGGCCGTGCCATTACCGGTGTAGCGGGTTTCCGGATCTGCGCCGAGATTGCCGACGATGATGACTTTGTTGACGCCACGTGCCATGGACGTTGTTTCCTCTGTGAGCCGGCGCTGCGTTCTTGGGCAGTCAGCACCGGGATGGTTGAACAGGCGGCCATCATAACCGTGCCCCGGCCGTGGAGACAGGCGTTGACCGGGGTCGGGGAACTATGAATCAGGCCCACCTTCACCCTGCCCGGTGGTCCGGGATGGGCGAAAAAAGTCAGGAAATCAAACCACTACCGGCTCTCACCGGCTGCGACACTCAGCCACCCAGGAACCGGTAGCCCACGCCGGGCTCGGTCTTGAGCCAGCGGGGGCTGGCCGGGTCGTCGCCCAATTTCTGGCGGAGCTTTCCGACCACGATGCGCAGGTAGTGGCTGTCGTGGGTATGGGTGGCGCCCCAGATATCGCGCAGCAGCTGTTGTTGGGTCACCACGCGGCCCGCGTGGCGCAGCAGCAGAGCCAGTACAGCGAACTCTTTGCGGGTGAGCGAAAGCACCGCGCCATCAAGGAACACTTCGCGACGGGACAGGTCAATGGCGAGGCGCCCATCGTCATAGCGCTGGGTGGCTTCGGGCTCGCCTTGTCGGTTGCGCATCAGGGCGCGCAGGCGGGCCATCAGTTCCTGGATGCCGAAGGGCTTGGTGACGTAATCGTTGGCGCCGGCATCGAGGGCTTTGACCTTCTCGCTTTCCGCATCCCGCACGGACAGCATCACCACCGGCACATGGCTCCACTGGCGCAGTTCGGCCAGCACTTCGTGCCCTTCCTTGTCCGGGAGGCCGATATCGAGGATCACCAGGTCCGGGGAGCGCGTGGCCGCCAACGCCAGCCCGTCCGCCGCATTCGCCGCGAGCAACACCTCGTAACCCTCGGCACGCAGGCCGATGTCGAGGAATTTGCGGATCTGCGCCTCGTCGTCGATGACCAGGACACGCGCAGCAGAGGTCATACGGGATTCGTAGGCGGCGCCGGAAGCGGCAAGGTAATGCGAATGGTGGTGCCTACGCCGTCGCCCGGCAAGGCCTCCACGCTGCCGCCGTGCGCACCGATCATGCCTCGGCAGATGGCGAGGCCAAGGCCGGTGCCCTGCGGAGCGCGATCGCCACGCGATACCGAGTAGAACATGTCGAAGATGCGTGCGCGCTCATCCTCGGGAATACCGGGGCCGCGATCGACCACATCCATCTGGATCTGCTCGCCTTTGGGCCGCACCACGACGCGAACAGGTTCACCGGGCGGTGAGAAGCGTGCAGCGTTCTCCAGGATGTTGAACAAGGCCTGTTCGATCAGCGCGGGGTGCACATACAGCAGCAACGTCTGCGGCGGCAGCACGATATCGACACGCAGATCGGGAAACAGCTTGCGCAGGCGCGTGGTGGCCGCGGCGACGATCTCGGCGGCATCGGTCCAGTCGCGATTGAGCTTGAGCGTGCCGTGGCCAAGCTTAGTCATGTCCAGCAGGTTCTGGATGTAGCGATCCAGGCGCTGGCCTTCACCGAGAATGGCATCGAGCAATTCGCGTCGCTCCTCCGGTGGCAACTGATCGCCATAGCTGGACAGCGTGCCGGCGGAACCGATCATCGAGGCAAGCGGCGAGCGCAGGTCATGCGATACCGACGACAGCAGCGCGTTGCGGAGACGCTCGGTTTCGCCCTGCACGCGCGCGCCTTCCAGCTCTTCCGCGAGACGCGCACGCTGCAATGCCTGCCCGATGTCTTGCACCATGGTCAGCGCGAGGCTGCGCTCGTCGGTAGACGGCTCGCCCTGCCCTGGCGGAAAACGCAACGCCGCGACGCCGAGATGATTGTCATCGCTCCCCAGCGGCAATACCCAACACGGTGCTGCATTGAGCGTATCGGTGTAACGGCCTGCCTGTTCCGCGTGCTGTTCGCACCAGGCCGCCGCGCCCAGATCCTGCGCAGTCAAATCGAAATCGCGTGGTGCCGCTGCCACCACACGCAGCACCTGGCTGGCATCGCGCGCCAACATCGCCACATCGCAGCGCAAGACATCGGCCAATGCTGCGGCACCCACGCGGCGAATGCCCTCAGCGTCGGTACTGGTGGAAAGGCGCTGCCCCAGCGCTAGCAGCGCGCGTGCCTGCGCATGCGCCATACGCAGGGATTCCACTTGGCTCGCCAGCTTGGTGGCCAGGCGGCTCGCCACCAGTGCCGCGACGAGGAACAGGCAGACCGCCAGCACGTCGTCGAAGTTGGCGATCATCAAGGTATAGCGCGGCGGCGCAAAGAAGAAGTTGTAGCCGAGGAAACACAGCACGGCCGTGTACACCGCCACGGCCATGCGCGTACGCACCGCCACCACCAGCACAGCGGTGAGGAAGATCAGTGAGAGATTCGCCACCGACAGATAACGGTCGGCGATGAAGGACAAACCAAACGCGACGAGTGTGGCAAGCGTGGCATAGATATATTCGCCACGACGCCCCCTGCCACCCGGCATGCGCAAGCGCAGGCGCGACTTGGCCCGCTCGGCGGGCGTGGCAATAATGGTGAGCTCCAAGTGCGCACCGCGACGCAGCAACAACTGCGTGAGCGATCGTCCCAGCATGCGCGCCAGCGGCCGCTCACGTGTACGGCCCAGGATGATCTGGCCGATGCCTTCGCGATCCGCATGCGCGATCAGCTCATCCGCGATGGCATGGCCACGCAGCACAACGGTGTCACCACCCAATCGACGCGCCAGACGCATGGCGGCATCCATCCGCTCGCGGCGTGCCTTGTCGAGCGTGATGCCGGTATCGACAAAGGCCACGCTCCAAGGCGCACCACGACGCTCCGCAATGCGGCGTGCGATGCGTACCAGGTATTCGCTCTGCGACTGCCCATCGATGGCGGCCAGCACACGGCGGCGCACGGGCATGGCGCCACCCCGCGCCAGCATGTGCTCGCGCAGGTCACTGTCCACATGACCCGCGACCGTGTCGACAGCCAGCTCGCGCAAGGCGACGAGGTTGGTGGGAGAAAAGAACGCATCGAGTGCGGCGGCCGCCGTCTCCGGCACGTAGACCTTGCCCTGCTTCAGGCGCTGGATCAGCTCACGCGGCGGCAGATCAACCAGCACGATGTCGCGCGCACGGTCCAGAAAGGCATCCGGCACGGTTTCGCGGACGGTGACGTTGGTAATGCGCCGCACTTGATCGTTGAGGCTTTCGAGATGCTGCACGTTGAGTGCGGTATAGACCTCGATGCCGGCTTCGATCAGCTCAGCGATATCCTGCCAACGTCGCTCATGGCGACCACCCGGCAGGTTGGTGTGCGCGAGCTCGTCAACCAGGATGATGTCCGGCCGACGGGCCAACGCCGCATCGAGATCGAACTCGGTGAAGTCGCGCCCTTTGTAGTTCACCGTGCGGCGGGGCAATTGTTCGAGCCCTTCCAGCAGGGCCGCGGTTTCCTGCCGGCCATGCGTTTCCACCAGCCCGATCACCACATCCACACCTTGCCGCTTGAGCTCGCGCGCCGCGGAAAGCATGGCGTAGGTCTTGCCCACGCCCGGCGCAGCACCCAGGAAGATTTTCAGGCGACGCGTACGCTCCTCCTGCACGGAATCGAGCAAGGCATCGGCGCGTGCTTCGCGGGAGGGTTCGGACATGGGCTCGTTGGGATGGCGTGTGTGGAACTAGGGTAGGGCTTGGGAGGTGGGACCGGAAGTGATTTCGCGGGCTGGCGAGGTCACCGCGAGCACCCACTCCTCTTCGCCGGGGTGCGTTGCGAGGCACTTTGAAGTGCCTGCTTTGTTGCACGGGACTAACTTCATGCGGTGAGCGACCCGATGGTGGTATGGCGGCAGCCGAAGGCTAAAACAAAGTCACCGCCCCTGCTTTTGCAGGGATAGCAGCGAGACCGTGGCGATGAGGCTAGATTGCCCCCTCACCCCAACCCTCTCCCCGGAGGGGAGAGGGAGAAGGAGAAGTGCCAACGGTTAATGACCATCCAGCGCCATGTTGAGCTTGAGCACGTTGACGCGTGGCTCGCCGAGCATGCCGAACTGGCGCCCCGTAGTTGCCATCGCCACCATTGCCTGCACCTGCGAAGGACTCATCCCGCGCACCTTGGCTACACGCGCCACTTGGTAATCCGCAGCGGCGGGCGAGATCTCCGGATCAAGGCCGCTACCTGAGGCCGTCACCAGATCCACCGGCACCGGCTTGATGTTGCCTGGATCGGCCGCGCGCAGCGCATCAATACGCTGCTTGACGGCATCGGTGAGCGCGGGGTTGGTGGGGCCCTGGTTCGATCCGGTCGACGACGTACCATTGTTCGGCTGCGGCGTGGTGGCGGATGGACGACCCCAAAAGTACTTGGGGTCGTCGAAGGATTGGCCGATCAGCGTGGAGCCCACCGGCTTACCGTCTTTCACGATCAGGCTGCCGTTCGCCTGCGACGGGAACAGCACCTGGGCCAGGCCGGTGACGACCAGCGGGTACGCCACGCCGGTGATCACCGTCATCAGAAGCAGCATCACAATGGCGCTGCGAATCAGCTTGCCCATGTTCATGACCTCAGTAGTGGAGAATGGCGTCGACGATGGCGACCGCCTGGTAGTTCTTTTTGCCGCCGTTGTATGCATTCACGTCGTACGAGTGCTCGTAGCGAAGTTCCGGGCGGATCTCCAGGTCCGACGACACCCAGTGCGTCAGGCCCAGCGTGTGGCTGCTGTATTTGGTGGCGAAGCCGGTGCGCTGACCTTTCTGGTCGTTGTAGAACTCGTTGCGGAACGACAGCATGTTGTTGGAGTTCAACTCAAAGTTCAGGTAGTTCACCACGCCGTACTCGCCAGCCTTGCCCGGGTACGGTGACGAAGCCACCACGCCCGGCTCGCCATCCGGCCCAAAGCCCGGAATATTGCGGCCGTACATGTAGTAGGCCTCGGTCTGCATGTGCACGCTCTGGCTGAAGCGATGGCCCCAGGTCATCACGTACATCTGCACGTTGTTGTAGTTGTAGTCGGAGGTATTCCAGCTGTTGATGCAGGGGTAGAGCATGTCGTTGTTGTCTTTCGACACCCAGCGCACACAGCCTTGCAGCGTCGGGCGTGCCGAATGGTTCCACGGCGCCGTGTCGTTGCTGGCGTTGATGCCCAACTGCACGGTCCACTGCTGGCTCAGACGCGTGGTGGTCATGATGCCGGTCTGGGTGTACGGGTCCACCGTGTAAAGGATGGAATGCGTCACCAGGTAGTTTTGCGGCGAGAACTGCGCCTCGATGTCCGGCAGCGACAGATAGCGACCGAAGCGGATCACCATGCCCTCTGCGACCGACGGGATATACAGATCGTAGTAGAACAGCATCGGATCGACGCCGTAGATCTTGCCGTTGAGCGCGCTGTTCGATTTCGGGTTGTTCAACAGTTGGTTGCTGAACACACCTTTGGTCACCGTGTAGTGATAGTCGTAGCCATACAGCGTGGAGATGTTGAAACCCCAGTCCACGTGATCCGTCTGCACGGTGTCTTCGACGCGAGTGATGTTGAACACCAACTGGTCAAACTCCACACGATTTGGACGTGTGGCGTACGACAACGGGTAGTTGGTGAAGCTGGATGAGCTCACATTGGCCGACGGATTGATCCAGCCGTTGACCTCGATGCGGTTGCGCTTCATCCAGTTACCGAGCTTGGTGCACGACAGCGCCTTCTGCAGCGGATACTGTCCGTAGGACGTCGGTACGCCGATGGGCGCGGCGACGCCGCCCAACTGCCACTCGCCGCTGGGGAACGGCGGTGAATCGAGCGGCGCATCCATGGCACGGCGCGCGGGCGCCGGTGCATTCGGGTCAGCCGGCTGCGCGTCTTCGCGATAGGCGGCGCCAAGGCGCGAGAAGAAGCCCTGCGAGCAATCATCGCTGGCCGCCACCGGCGTACTGGGCGTGTCACCCAGCGTAGCGGCGGGCGCGACATCACTGCTGGCAATCGATGCGGCGGAAGCGGCGGCTTCGCCTGCGGGGGCTAGCGCCAACAGCAGTGCAAACGAAAGAACCTTCTTGGACATCATGGGTGTTCCTGA
>NZ_JAELTQ010000193.1 GCF_016428905.1 Dyella sp. ASV24
GTTCACCGTCGATCAGCCCGACCAGGCCTGGGTCACCGACATCACCTATCTGCGCACCTGGCAGGGGTGGCTTTATCTGGCGGTCGTCATCGATCTGCATTCGCGCAAGGTCATCGGTTGGTCGATGAAGCCGACGCTGGCCCGCGAAGGGGTGCTGGACGCATTGCTGATGGCGATCTGGCGGCGCAAACCCACGAAAGCAGTGATCGTACACTCCGACCAAGGCTCACAATACGGTAGTGATGACTGGCAACGTTTCTGCCGTGCCCACGGTCTGCAACCGAGCATGAGCCGGCGCGGCAACTGCTGGGATAATGCCGTGGCCGAATCGTTCTTCAGCAGCCTGAAGAAGGAACGCATCCGCAAACGCGTGTACAAAACCCGTGATCTGGCCCGCGCCGATGTCTTCGACTACATCGAGGTCTTTTACAATCGAACCCGTCGTCACAGCCATCTCGGTGGCGTCAGCCCCGAGGCCTTTGAGAAGGCCTCACTGTGAGGCTGGTGGGTGTCGTCAATCCCGGGGCAGTCCAAACCCTACCCAGCGAAATACGTCCAGGGCCAACGTTGCCATGCCTGCAGTGATGTGCGCTGAGCCCCACCAGCCTAGATCCCACGCACTTGCCAAGCTCGAAGAAAGTCTTCTTGGGCTAGCGTTTCAACCGTACCTAATCGCGCTGCACGGAATATCGCCATAGCATCATCGGCGTTAGCCATTGAAACGGATTACTACAGACCGACCTATATCGCTAGTCGTGGACGCTGGTAGGCCACGGCGCGGGCAGGCACCTCGTGGTTTCTCATACCGACAATGCCAACTCATCCTTGACGACTTGTGGCCGTCACATCTAAAGCTGCTACTACTTCATTTAGAAAACGGCAGCCGAATCACTCGCACGGTGTCGCAAATCTCCGGGATGACGAAAGCCGAGAACGTGCAACCCATTCCTGACCTAGGTCGGTTAGTAAGGGCCGTGCGAAGCTCGGAATTGGCAAAGCCGATGGGAATCGCATCCCCGGCGATTTCTGCGTTAATTCCATCATCCATGTATCGCCCCCACGACTGCCCACAATCACAGAACCTTCCTGATAGGTTGAGTTTGACAACATCCTCGCACATGGGACAAAGAATGAGCTTCATGGGATGGCGTTTCCTTATGCATATTCAGCTCGGCAACATCGCCTTGGCTCGACAAAAGTAGTTTCAATCGAATTAGACCAATCACGACCCAGCTCTGAAATCATCTGCGTGGTGGCACAAAGCAATGAATGGTCAAACGATGTCGACAGTCGTCATTTCGCTCCATTGCCCCCTCCAGATCCACTTCGACTCTTAAACGCGGAAGCATGCCGATTGAGGAAGTCAAACATGGCCCCCTTATGGCGAAGCGCCTCCCCTGGGAGGGCAATATCAAGAGTCTTGGCGATACTTAACGCGAAGGCGATTTGCCGTGCGGTAGGTGGTCGCAAGTCCGCATCGATCAGCTCTCGGATCTGCTGACAAAGCCTAACTTCAAATTGGAGCCGCTCGGTGTCCCCACAGGCGCGCTGCAGCTGCACGCTAAGCGCCTGCCTTTCGTCAGGGGCCAATGGAATATTGAATGACATATCTAGGTCATCATCGACGAGCCGAAGGCCCATGCCACCCTCCTGATACATATATATAGACTACATTTAAGATGGTAGTCTTAAAAGTAGCAGGTTCGTACGGTCGCCCACATGGAGAAGGTGACCGCACAAAAGCGCTTGGCCCAGGTAATCAGGGTTCGGCGAGAAGCCATGGACATTAGCCAGGAGTCGTTTGCCGACTCTATAGGCATGCACCGCGCCTACTACAGCACGATAGAGCGAGGCGAGCGCAATATGACTATCGAAACGCTTCTGCGGGTATCAGACGGTCTTGGGACCACGATGGCGGAGCTGGCGCAGGAAGCTGGAATCTAGCGCCATTCCTGCTAGGTCTCCAACTTGCCGGCGGGCAGCATTCGCGGGCAGCCCTCAGGTTGCCCGCGGAGCGAGGCATATAACGGCATAGAGGAGAGTGTGGTCTATTTACTGGGCAACCCCAGCGCTAACGCAACCTGAAGCCATCGTCACCAGGTTGGGCTACCACCACTAGTATGACTCACACAGGACTCATCGGTTATCCGACACAAGTGCGCTGACCTCACACCGTTGATGCTGATTCACGCGCCATCGAAACGCGGCCTTTGTCAGATCCTTGCCGGAGTCGCACTCGCACTACCTCGAAGCCACCGGAAGGGGCTATATCAGTCACGGAGCTGGCTCGTTTCAGAGGTTCAATCAAGAACCTTAGGGAAGCTCCGAGCGTAGGAACTGTCTCGATGCACTATCAGCAAGGAAGTAGCTGTTAGCGACTCACCTGCCCCTTCTCTGCTTCTTTGGCTCGAGCACCATATCTGTCCGTCCACGATCAATCCGTGGAAGATCGGCCTCAAGCTGAGCCTCAGTCATACCATGCTTGTAGGCATTGTACTGCCAGCGAACGAATCGCTCTAGCAACGCATTCGTGAGCGCCCGTAGCTCCTGAATTTCGACATCTTTCCTCGCCACTCTCTGTGCAGCAATAGCCAGGCTACTTGGCAATGAAATGTGCGGCGACCGAAACCTAAGATCATCACGCTTAGCCCGATAAGCAGTCATGATCTTGTCGTTTGCGCAAAGCGTCTGCCTAGCCGGCGCACGACCAATCAGCAGTTTAGCCTCAGCACAGATTGTCGCCCAAGTAATCTTCGCTTCCGGCCAACGACGAATACACTCAATGATTATATCGACCTCACGCGGCTTGAGATGCGCAGACAAAGCTAGCTCTCCTCAAGTACTGGGGCAACGCCAAGGCGGCCATTCGTAGTTTCAACGGCATCAAGTGAAAGCCTGTCGCTGATGGCACGATTTAGGTGACTAAAGTTTCCATCGTCACGCAACTTTATTAATGAGCCATCCACCACGGAAGGGTCATCGAAAATCGCCACCAAATGCGTCAATCGCCTGAACAGCCTTTCATGGTGCTCAAACCATCGATTAGCCCCCATGAAGTTCTCACTCACGGCATTGCGAGCAGCGGACAAGTCCGCTTCAACCTGCTGTAGACGCGCGCGAATGCGCTGCTCCCTCTCATTGTCACCTTTGACACAAACCTGTTCGTGACAATTTAGGCAATCTCGAAAGCGCTCGCACGGACTCACCACATAGTCGTGGACGCATATGCCGTACTCGGTCGCGTGAACTGCGCCACGCTCTACAAGTGCAAGATCCTTTGTCGATATTGGGCCATGTGACGACACTGCTCCATTAGGACCGAACAATGTTCGACCAGGGTCGATCGCCTCTGCTTCAGCGACCCGCTCGAACTCATTCATCTGGTTATAGACGCGGTTCTGCTTTTGATCAGCCCTTCCTGACCATTTGGCAATCTGCTTCTGCGACATCCCGCCACGATTGGCCATTGTGTTGAGAAGGTGACGAGCCTGATGAGATGTCAATCTCAGCCGATTCCCGTCAGCGTCCGTGTAGCCATGTCGATCAAATACTGACCTATGACTGCAACTCAATGACAGCCTCGGCCCCAAGTCGCGGTTGAAGGCGTCATTGTCAGGCGCCCATAGAACCACAGGGCTTTCTTCGATCTGAGAGTGAAGAACATTTCTTGTCATGCAAAAAAGTCCATTAGCAAACCGGACTCCGGCCTCTCGACTCAACCATGGGAAGCCTTTTGGCTGGTTAGCACTTACCCACTTGGCAAGATCTTTCAGGGTGTAGGCCCCAGCACGCCTCGACAAACCCGTATTAGAAAGCGATTGAAAGCCGAGTGCTTCGGCAACCTGGTTACTCGTTAGGGGCTCATCTTCGGCCACGTCCGGGCATCTAGCATGGCGATAGAAGCGACTTTCATGTGACTCCAACCAAAGCGCCAAACTTCGGGCCGGATCAGTAAGCTCACGAATGCGTGCCACGGCCTCCTTCGCGATAGGAACCATAACGGATGGAATCCACCTGATATCGCCTTCGAACCCCTTCTTAGAATAGAACCGCCAACCGTAGCGCATGCGCCCCTTTGAATCTCGCTCCTCCACCTCGCAGTCTACAGGGAGCTCCAGTACTTCACTGATGCGAACTGGCGCACAGAGCGTCATGGCAAAAGTCGATGTAGTGAAGATATCTCGAGGACTATCGGGATTGTTGGAGAAGATCTCTGCCATCGCGTTCAGCGCATCGTCTGACGGGAGTTTCCGTACTTGCCTAGCTCGTGCCTCCACACCCGTCTGAATGGCGAAGCTTTTCGGCCTGCGAATTGAGCTCTTCCAGTCACCGACTGCAGCTCGCACGAGATGATTCTTCGTCAAAAATCTTGCCAGCCTACCCAACTCAAGCCCGGCGCTATATGCCGCGCCTTCGGAGTAATGTTCTCTCGCGAGCTGATCCGAACGATCAAGCACACTAGCATCAACCAAGTCGATATCAACGCGGTCACAACACGCGATCAAAGCAGCTTCAACTAACCTAATGGCCTTCAGTTCGTTCTTTACCTTGGTAGGCTTCATTCCTTGCTGATAGCGGAAGTAGGCCTTCGCGAAATCCATAATTGAATCATCGAGCAAGTCATCGCTTGACGCACCACTTGAACTAACACCTAGCTTTGTGAACAGCGCACCAGGCCAATCCCATCTCGACCAGTCCAAATCCTCACCAAACACCGTAAGCTCATCTCGGCAAAGGGCGATGAAGGCGCTGCGATTGTCCGACACGCGGCGAGAAGACACTGGTATGAAGTGGACGATGTTTCCGTTCATATGCTCGCCATCGCTGCTAACTCTTCGCGGCGAAGCCTACAGCGCTGTATAACATCCGCCACAGCGAAAATTGTCCTGTCATTGATCGAAGCGATCGTCTCATCGCCCGTTTTGTCCAGGATCCTCCTCCTATCTGCTAAGAGTTCGGCGTAGACCATCTCATGCGGTCCATCCAGCCACGGCTGAAAATAGATGCAGGTATAGCAAGGAATCGGCACATTGGCGCCGCACATGCCGAGCTTTCCGCAAGTTGCCGCGTCGCGACCACGATGGCTAATCCGACTTGCGGGGTCATCTCCCCGCCTAGCATCTCGCTCTGAATCGACTAGAACGCCCTGAAAAGCTCGTGCATAGGGAGCCAGCTGGTGGCCCACAGCGGCATCGATCGCATCTACATGCTCTGGTACGTTCTTGATATACACGTGGGCATTTTGGGTATCCGTGTGATCGAGGAGTTTGGCTATACCCGCTATGCCAATGCCTTGGCATGCCGCTCGTGTTCCTATTGTGTATCGGAACCGACGCGAAGACACTTTGAGTAGCTCACCCGTACGCTCTGAGTTGACCACCGAGAGCTCAACTACCCTCGTCAGAACGTCATTGATAGCCTGTGGCAGGCAATGGAGTCGATCTCTCGCCAGAAGCGCCTGAAACTCAGATAGTGAAGCACATGCGCGGATCGCGTCGACATCAGGAAACAGGGGCAACCATGATCGATCACGCACATCCAGCTCTCGGCCGATTGCCTTCTCTGCGTCGTCAATGCACTGCTTTCGCTGCGCTTGAATAACTCTCCACAATTCGTCCGATGGCCTGAAGGTGCCAAAACTGTCACGAAATGTACCTCCTTGCTGCTTCGCCCGAGGCACTTGAATCAAGTTTTGAAGCTCACCGCTGACCTTGCGAGCGGACAACTCGACATCCATGACCTTCATATGAGAAATCTGTCGGGCCCTCCTCCCGGTACAGCTGGTGAGGAGAGCCATGGCAAGATCTGCCATGGAAATCTGACCCTTCTCAAAAGCACGCGCAGCCCCTTCGTTGAACGCAATCAGTTCGTTCTCCGTGAGGTCTCCATTCCCAGGATCCCTTCGCTGCACGGCGTCGCCCTTGATGTTTCCCTTAAGAGACCAGCTTCGTAGTAGCTCAACGATAGCGTCATCTACCCCGGGATACCCCAACTCGTGCCACTTATAGATAAATCCCCTCAGGGTACCCAGATAGAACTCCGTGCGACGATCTAACGTTGACCGGTAATTGATAAGTGCGGCCGACGTTAGATCCCCACCTACTGTCACAACCATATGCCGATATCGCTCAAGCTGGTTGTATGCATGATGCGCCGATGCCGTTCTTGCGAAATGCACTAGCGTCGCGAGGCAACCAGGAACGATATTTGGCTCGAGCTTTTCTAGCAATGACGCGACATTAAGAACAATACCCTTTGCAAGCTCCCATGTCGGACTATCAACGGCAAATGTGTATCCATAGACCGATTGATATTCGCGACCAGGGGCCAAAAGGCCGCCCAACAAAGCTGCTCTGGCATCGCCCTGTTGCAAGTGCCTACGTCCAGACATCATCATTCATCCACACCATTTGGCAGCCTGATAGTGGCTTTCTGAAGTTCGAGCTGCGCTTCGTGTGCTTTTCGCTCGATGAATCGACGGTTGTACGTTGCAGATGTACCGGATCCTTCTCTCCAACCTTGCGCATAAGACCGCACAGCCTCTTGCCTTTCCGGCGAAGGTGGATCCTCTAGCCGATCCATGTGCTCGGAAAAACGCTCGTTCCACCCATGTCGGAGCAAATGCCCATGGAGGCCTTCCAGCTCGGGTGACGCTGCCGCAATCACTTTGATGATCTTTTGATAGCCAGAGATGGAAAGTGGCTGGCCTCGCGTTCTTCCGCTCTTGTGCGTCACGAACAAATAGTCATGCGTACGTGCGCCCGGCACTTTGTTGCGATGCTTGACCACGTAGGTATGCAATTGATCGACCAACGTGTCGCGCAACGGGATCCGGCGATCCAGAGTCTTGACCAACGGCTGTCTCGCCCGTGGGTCCTTGCTTTCATCGGGCCGACGGGCAATCACGATCTGGTGGCGCCCCCAATCAATATCACCGATGCGGATGTTGAGGAGCTCCCCGCCGCGGATTCCAAGATAGAACAGCAGGTCCACGATGAGCGCGTTTCTCACACGCAAACTGGGGCCGCGAAATGGCGACCTCCCTCCCGCTGGATTAATGACGTCCTGAAGGGCCGACACTTGCTCGGGAGTGGGGCCATTTTTGACGACAGTCCTTCGCTTTCCTATCGGTCGCCGCCCAATGAAACCAGCGTGGACTGCTTTGATCTGGTATGCGGAGGACTCATCAATGGCAGAACCCAGCAG
>NZ_JAELTQ010000194.1 GCF_016428905.1 Dyella sp. ASV24
GCGTAACCCCGCGGTGGATCTGCGCCAGCACGCGGAGGCGTATCGCGATGAAGTCTTGGACAAGGCGCGCGCCATGCTCGCCCGCGGCAAGTCGCCGGAGGAGGCCTTAGCCTTCCTTGCCAACACGCTTACCAATAAGCTGCTACACCATCCAAGCGCGCGTCTGCGCGAAGCGGCGATGAGCGGTGACATGGACCTGCTCCATGCGGCAGGTCGCCTGTACGGCATTACGGAGAAACCGGAAGTGAGCGAAGAGTAGCGGGAGAACGAGACGCCCCCTTGCGCCCGATGCGCAGCCTCTCCTCCCCTTCACTTCGCACACTCGCCATGACGCCTTCCATTCGCCGCAAGCTCGAATCCCTCGCCGAACGCCACGAAGAAATCGGACTGCTGCTCGCACAGCCCGATGTGCTGGCAGACAACAACCGTTTCCGCGAGCTATCGCGCGAATACGCGCAGTTGGAACCCGTGACCAACTCGCTGCGCGAGCACGACCAGGCCGAACGCGAGCTGGGCGAGACACGCGCCATGCTGGACGACCCCGAACTGCGCGACATGGCGCAGGACGACATCGGCCGCCTCGAGCACCGCCTTGCCGAGCTCGACGACGAATTGCAGATCCTGCTGCTGCCGAAGGACCCGCGCGACGAGGCCAACCTGTTCCTCGAAGTGCGCGCGGGCACTGGCGGAGACGAGGCGGCTATCTTCGCTGGCGACCTGTTCCGCATGTATGCGCGTTACGCCGAGCGACGCCGCTGGCATGTGGAAGTGTTGAGCGAGAACCCCGGCGAACACGGCGGCTACAAGGAAATCGTCGCGCGCATCGAAGGCAAGGGCGCGTACTCGCGTTTGAAGTTTGAATCGGGCACGCATCGCGTGCAGCGCGTACCGGAAACCGAGTCCCAGGGCCGCATCCATACCTCGGCGGCGACGGTTGCGATCCTGCCGGAGATGGACGAGATCGACGAGATCGAGATCAATCCCGCGGACATCAAGACCGACACGTTCCGTGCGTCTGGGGCCGGTGGTCAGCACGTCAACAAGACCGATTCGGCCATCCGCATTACCCACCTCCCCACCGGCATCGTGGTCGAGTGCCAGGATGAGCGCAGCCAGCACAAGAACCGCGCGCGGGCCATGAGCCTTTTGAAGGCACGCTTGCTGGACGACGAGCGCAGCCGGCAGGCCGCTGTCCAGGCCGAGTCGCGCCGCTTGCAGGTGGGCTCGGGTGATCGCAGCCAGCGCATCCGCACCTATAACTTCCCGCAGGGACGCATCACCGACCATCGTGTGAACCTGACGCTCTACCGCCTTCCCGAGGTATTGCAGGGCGATCTCGACGAACTGGTCGACACCTTGACCCGCGAAAACCAGGCAGACGAACTGAAGGCCCTCACCGCCGGTTGAGTTCGCCCAACCCCCGGAAAGGCTCTGGCGGATTGGCAGCCACGCCGCCCTGCGCTAGTTTGGCGGGATGACTGACCTCTTTACCCCCTCTTCTCAGGCGCTGGCGCAGCAGCTCGTCGAAACGATCGAGCGCGGCGCGTTCGACGACGCCGAACGAGCCGCCATCGAAGCGCGCGCGCACTATCCCGACGATGCCGAATTGGCACGCCTGCACGGCATCACCCTGATGCAACTGCAGCGCCCTGCCGATGCGCTGGAGATACTGGAGCACGCCGCCCGGCTGGCCCCGCAAAGCGTCGAAGTGCAATGCAACCTTGGCGGCGCCCGACTGGCGAACGGCGATGCCGACGGCGCTATCGAGTACCTTCGCGCCGCCCTGCGCCAGTCGCCCGGCCACCCCGCCATCCTGCTGACCCTGGGCAACGCGCTGATGGCCGCGGCCCGCTACCAGCACGCCCGCGAGTCCTATGCGATGGCGACGCACGGCGCCCCCACCCATCCCGGCCTGCGCCTGAATCTGGCAGCGGCTGAGCTGGAACTGGGCAACGTCGACCAGGCTCGGCTGCACACAGACGAGGCCCTGCAACTTCACCCCCGCTTCGATGCCGCCTATGCGCTGCGCGGGCGCATCCTGCAGACCCTGGGCAAAGGCGCCGAAGCCACCGAATCCTGGCTGCTCGCCGAGCGCGTGTCGCCACACAACCCGCAGTATCCGTTTGCCGTGGGCCAGGCACTGGAAGGCGACGGACAGCTCGCCACCGCAGCGACGGCTTATGAGCGCGCCCTGCGACTGAACCCGAACGATGGCCGGGTGCTGAGCCAGTTGCTGTTCCTGCGCCGCCGTCTGTGCGACTGGCACGACCTGGACGAACTGAGCCAGCGGGTGCAAGAAGCCGTCGCCGCCGGGACCGGCACGATCAGCCCTTTCATCATGCTCGCCGAGGACGTCGACGCCGCGCTGCAGTTGCGTTGCGCGCAGGACTACGCCGCTGCCGTGGAGCAACGTGTAGCGCCGCTGCGCAAACAGCTGGCACTCAGTCATACCAAGCCTGCGCCCGATGACGCGATCCGCATTGGTTTCGTCGCCGACGGTTTCAACGATCACGCCACGGGCCTGCTGGTGGTGGCGATGTTCGAGGCGCTGGCCAACGACAACGACCTCGACGTGCACCTGTTCGCCACCACGCCTGACGACGGTGGCTCGATCCGGTCACGGCTGGCCGCCGCAAGCACCATGCACGACCTCTCGGCCCTCAATCACGCCCAGATGGCTCAGCGCATCCATGCAACCGGCGTGGAGATCCTGTTCGACCTCAACGGTTATTCCGGCCACGATAACGCGGAGCTTTTCGCGCTGCGCCCCGCCCCCGTCCAGGTCAACTGGCTCGCCTTCCCGGGCAGCATGGGTGCGCCGTGGCTGGATTACCTGCTGGCCGACAAGGTCATCATTCCGGATGACCAGCGCGCGCAAGTGAGCGAGAAACTGGTGCGGCTGCCGCGCTGTTACCAGCCCAACGACAACACACGCGCAGTGCTCTCGCCGCCATCCCGCACAGAGTGCGGGTTGCCCGAAGAAGGCACCGTGTTCGCCTGCTTCAACAACAGCTACAAGATCAATCCGGCCGCCTTCGCGCGTCTGATGTTCGTGCTTCAACAAGTCCCGGACAGTGTGCTGTGGCTGTTGAGCGGACCGGATGGCACCGACGACCGTCTGCGCGCGGCCGCAAGCGCTGCGGGCATCGCACCAGAGCGCCTGGTGTTCCTGCCCCGTCTGCCCCACGCCGACTACCTGTCGCGTTACGTCCATGCCGATCTGTTCCTCGACACGCTGCCATACAACGCGCACACCACCGCATCGGACGCGCTGTGGGCGGGTTGCCCCGTGCTCACCTGCACAGGCCGCACCTTCGCGGGGCGCGTCGCCACCAGCCTGCTGTTGCAGCTCGGTCTGCCGGAGCTGGTCTGTGAGGACGAAGAAGCATTCATCGCCATGGCCACGCAGCTGGGCAATGATCGCGAAGCGTTGCGCACGCTGCGCCAGCACCTGTCTCAGCAACGCACGCAAAGCTCGCTGTTCGACATGCAGGGTTTCGCCGCCGATTTTCGTCGGGCCGTGCAGGCCATGAGCGCGCGCCACCGCATCGGCCGCAGGCCGTCGGACGTCGACCTTTGATTTAGGCAATCGGGAACAGAGAGTTGGGAATAGTTAGAGCCGCGATGCACTCCCTATTTCCGATTCCCCATTCCCTTCTCTCTGCTCTCAAGGAGGCGCGTCATGGGCAAGAAGAACACCAGCAAGCGGAAAAAGACCTACCGCCATGCCATGGCCGAACTCCAGTTGGAGCTGGCCGGCCTGCATCGCTGGCTGCGACGTAGCGGCCACCGGCTGGTGGTGATCTTCGAAGGGCGCGATGCGGCGGGCAAAGGCGGCACCATCAAAGCCATCACCGAATCGATGGATACGCGTGGTTACCGCATCGCGGCATTGGGCAAGCCCAGCGAAGCCGAATCCTCGCAGTGGTACTTCCAGCGCTACGTGGAACATCTACCGAACGCCGGCGAGATCGTGCTGTTCGATCGGAGCTGGTACAACCGCGCCGTGATCGAGCCCGCCATGGGCTTCTGCAGCAAGGTGCAGTACAAGGCCTTCATGTCGGCCGTACCTGCGTTCGAGAAATTGCTGACCGACGACGGCATCATCCTGCTCAAGTACTGGCTCGCCGTGGACCAGGAAGAACAGGAAGAGCGCTTCGAAGACCGCGCAAAGGATCCGCTCAAGCGCTGGAAGCTCTCTCCCACCGACCTCGCCTCACGCGACAAGTACGAAGAGATCGGGCACCTGCGCGACCTGATGATCGAACGCACGCATCGACCCAGTGCACCGTGGTTCGTGGTCGACTACAACGATCAGAAGCGCGGACGCGTCAATCTGATCCGGCATCTACTCGAACAAGTGCCGCGTCACGATGAAAGCATCCCCGAGACCAAGCTGCCCAAACTCAAGGTCAAGGCCCGAACGGAACACGTCACCCGCAAGGCGGAATGGGTGCCGGACACCATGGACGACTGAGCGTAGCGATCAACCCGCCGCTGCTTGCTTCAGCTCGCTCAGGTCCAACTTCTTCATGCGCATGATGGCCGCGTGGACGCGCTCCACGCTGGCCGCGTCGCCGCTGGTAAGCCACTGAATCATCGCGTCTGGCACAACCTGCCACGACAGACCGAAGCGATCCTTGAGCCAGCCGCACTGACCATTTTTGTCCGCGGCGCCTTCCAGCAGGCCTTCCCAATAGTGGTCGATCTCGTCCTGCGAGCGGCAATGCACCACTAACGACATCGCTTCGTTGAATTGGAAAATCGGACCGCCGTTCAAGGCAGTCATCGACTGTCCATCCAGTTCGAAATCAACCGTCATGACTGACCCTTCTGGACGTCCGGACGCATTAGCGCTCGACACGGTGTAATGCGTCGTCGCAAGGATCCGTGAGTTCGGGAAAATCGACACATAGAACTGCGCGGCCTCCTCGGCCTGATGATCGAACCAGAGAAACGGGGTGATGCGCTGGAATCGCGTGCTCATGCGTCATGCCTCCTTGGTGTGATGGCTTGTCGGGGCATAGCCCCTTGTCCTGACGACGAAGATCCGTTGACGAATTCGACACGGCGATTTACCCCCGCGCACCTGCGGCAAAGGTCTATGCCATGTGAACGGCCGGGCAGCCCCACGCAGTGCGTTCAAGCTTCAGCGGAACAAGCCGATAAGACGATGGCCTGAAATCCAGGTGCGCGCGGGGGTGCGTCTATGCCAGTGCAAGGCCGGGGGGCCGAACTGGTCAAAAGGGAACGGGCTGCCGAGATCGTGGTGCCGTTCGTACTGGTCGTCGTGGTGATGATCGGGCTGTGTGCCGCCAGCCTGGACATCCTCTCGGCGGCGCGTGCCTTCGTGGGTGGCGAAAGCCGGTGGTCGAAAGCGCAGAAGATCGCCGTCTCCAGTCTGCAGCACTACGTAACAAGCAGCCAGGAATCGGATTACCAGCAGTTCCTCGACGCCATCGCCGTGCCGCTGGGCGATCATCGTGCACGCGTCGAACTCGACCGAGCCCACCCCGACATGTCGATCGTCACCACCGGATTCCGCCGTGGTGGTGTCGACACCGCGGACATCCCCGGCATGGCGCGCCTGTATCGCTACTTCCACAACGTGGGCAGCATCCGCAACGCCGTCGCAGTATGGGTCGAAGCCGATCACTCCATCGACGAGCTAGTGGCACTTGGCACCAACGTGCACCAGCGCATCCGCGCGGGCGACCGCACGCCGGCATGGGTCGATGCCACGAGCCAGCATCTGCGTACCATCGACGAACGCCTGACGCCGCTTGAGTACGCTTTCTCCGATGCCCTCGGCAATGCCTCGCGCGAAACCGCGAACCTGCTGCGCGTATGGTTCTGCCTGGTCGCGGCCAGCATGGTGCTGATCGCTGCCCGTCGCGCACGCCGCCTGCTCGACGACCGTGCCCGCGTAGCCAACGAGCTGCGTGCCAGCGAGGATCGTTTCCAACTCGCCGTGGCTGGCAGCAATGACGGTTTGTGGGACTGGGATCGCATGACCGGTCACGTCTATCTCTCGCCCCGCCTGCGGCAGATGTTGGGGCTCGCGAACAACGACGCTGACACCTCGGTCTTCCTATGTTTACACCCGCAGGACCAGCGGCACGTGATGCGCGCCGTGACCGCGCATGTGTGGCGCAATGCGCCGCTGGACGTGGAGTTCCGCGTCCCCCAACAGAACGGCCATGCGCGTTGGTTCCACGCGCGTGGCGCATCGTCCCGCGATGCCACCGGCACGTCGCGGCGCATGGCAGGCTCCGTCACCGAGATCACCGAACGTCGGCGAGCCGATGCCATGCTGTTCGCAGCCAAGGAACGCGCCGAGGTCACGCTGCAATCCATCGGCGACGCGGTGATCACCACCGATGCGAAAGGCCGCATCGACTATCTCAACCCCAGCGCGGAACGCCTCACGCACTGGACGACGGAACGGGCGCGCGGACTGCCAGTCAGCACTGTTTGCCAGTTTGTGGCTGAGAGCAGCGGGCGGCCCATCGACGATCCGGTCATGCAGGTCTTGGGAGGCCATGCGGACTGGAGTCACGACGACAAGCTGGTGCTAGCGTCCGCCGAAGGGCCGTCAACCGCCATCGATCTAACCGCCACGCCCATCCGCGACCGCTCGGGCAACATGGAAGGCGTAGTGCTGGTCATGCGCGACGTCAGCAGTGATCGCGAGCACGCCGCGCAGTTGAGCTACCAGGCCAGTCACGACGTGCTCACCGGTTTGATCAACCGACGCGAGTTTGAGCGAAGGCTGGCCCGCGCCATGACCTCAGCGGAGAACAGCGCCCGCCCCTTCACCGTGCTCTACCTCGACCTGGACCAGTTCAAGGTCGTCAACGACACCTGCAGCCATGCGGCGGGTGATGAACTGCTCCGCCAGATCGGCTCGTTGTTTCTGCGTCGCGTGCGCGCGACGGACGCTGTGGCGCGCCTGGGTGGCGACGAGTTTGTCGTGCTGCTGGAGGACTGCGCCCAGGACGATGCACTGGCCATCGCGGAAGATCTGCGCGCTGCCATTGGTGACCTGCACTTTGCGTTCGGCGAACGCGGTTTCGCCACCAGCGCCAGTATTGGGCTGGTC
>NZ_JAELTQ010000195.1 GCF_016428905.1 Dyella sp. ASV24
AGGCCGAGTCACTTTTCTTTGCTTGCCCAAAGAAAAGTAACCCAAAGAAAGGGCCCCCCGGAATCGGCGCCTTCCGGGCTTCGCCCTCCAGGTACGCGTGCGGGTTCCGGGCTTTTCGACGGGGCTCCTGCCCCGGCGAAAAGGAATCGGCATCCCCGCCGATTCCCCTGCGGGCCTTTTCTCCACCCGCCCGCCGCCTCATACGGGGCCCGGAAGATCAAAAGCGAAAGCTGACGGCTCGTGCAGCGTTGCTGCACATCGCATCGCGGCAGGTCGCGTTGCTCCTGCTCTAAGTGCATAAAGCCAAGATAGACAGGTACCGCCGTTCGGTGGCGAGTTCTCCCCACCGGTCGGGAAGCGTAGCGTCTGCTTTACCTTGCCCCAGTGGTAGGAAAGCGTAGCGCTCCCTTTCCCTCGCCTCGGCGGTAGGAAAGCGTAGCGTCTTCCTTCTCTAGCCTCAGCGATGGGGAAGCGTAGCGCGGCCTGCTTTAAGTCCTCTCCGCTACGGCGCGTTGCGAAGCGCTCCGGCGTACCCGCGGTGTAGAGGCGAAGGTGACCAATCCACACGATTCCTCAGCCGTTCGGGCTTATCCCAAGGTCATGCTGCGGGCGTTAGCCTTACGGCCATTTTCTTTGGGTTACTTTTCTTTTGGGCCAGCAAAAGAAAAGTGACTCGGCCTCCGGCAGGAGGTCGAAACGCCCGCTGCGTAAGCGGCCAGGTCGCCGTAACGCTCGAAGCGACAGCCGACCGCTGACGCCACTGGACCCCGGCCCTTGCCCCCTTTTGTGGGGTTCGCCGGGGTGACGGTTTCATCGAAACCATAACGCGAGCACCCGCCCCTCACCCCAACCCTCTCCCCAAAAGGGGAGAGGGAGCCACCGGCGCGCAAGCGCCACCCCAACCAATCAACCGCCCGGCACCACCGGCAAACTAATAAAACTAGCCGTCCCCGGCGTATGCCACACCCGCTGCGTAGCCTTCTGATAATCCGAAGACTTCGCCTCAAAGATATTCGGCACAAACGTCTGCGGATTGCGGTCGTACAGCGGGAACAGGCTCGACTGCACCTGCACCATGATGCGATGCCCCGGCTGGAACACATGATTGGTCGTCGGCAAGCCGAACGTGTAAAGCAGCGGCTGGTCCGGCGTCAGCGCCTGCGGATGCTCGAAGCTGGTGCGGTAGCGGCCGCGGAAAATGTCCAGCGACACGGCGAGCTCATAGCCGCCCATCTCCGGGTTGGATGGCACGGTATCCGGATACACGTCGATCAGTTTCACCACCCAGTCGCTGTCGCTGCCGCTGGTGGACGCGTACAGGTTCACTTGCGGTGCGCCGCCGATATGCATCGGCGCAGTGAGCGGTTCGCTCACGTAGGTGAGTACGTCGGGGCGGCCGTCTACAAAGCGCTGGTCGTTGACCAGCCAGCGTGTCCACGCGTCATGATCGGCGAAATGTACCGGGCGCGGCTGATAGGGCACAGGCTTGGCCGGATCGGAAACGTACTCGTCGTACTTGGCGGCATCGGTGGCGGGTGCGTTGAACGAGAGCGAACCATGGGCGCCGAGGTACAGCGCCTTGGGCTTGTCTGTGCATCCCTTGTCGCAGCTCAGCGGCCACGACTTGTAACGGTCCCAATGATTTTCGCCGGTGTTGTAGATCAGCACCGGCGGCGTGTTCGCTTTGGGTGCGCCAGCCACCAGATACTGGTCGAAGAATGGCTTGAGCACGTCGCGACGGAATTGCAGCGCAGTGTCGCCGTCCCATTGCAGTGGTCCCAGCGAACGCCCGTCATAGTTCACCTGACTGTGGCGCCATGGGCCCATCACGAGGAAGTTCTTGTCGTTGCCCTTGTCTTTGGGTTCAGTTGCCTCGTAGCTGTGGATGGCGCCCCACATGTCTTCTTGATCCCACAGGCCTTGCAGCCACATGGTGGGCACGGTCAGTGGCTGTTGCGCCATCACCTTGTCCAGCGCCTGGTTCTGCCAGAACGCATCGTAAGAGGGGTGCTCGTCGATCTTGCGCCAGAAGGGCAACTGCTCGAAGCCGTGCGCACGGGCGTAGTCGCCGGCGGAGCCAGCCTGGAGGAAGTTGCTGTAGTCGTCGTAGCCCACGCGTGGCACGCCGCCTTTGCGACCGCTCTTTTCAGCCGTCTGGCCGTAGATATAGTCGAAGTTGGTCTGGCGGAACGCGCCGTAGTGGAACCAGTCGTCACCCATCCAGCCGTCGATCATGGGGCTTTCCGGCGCGGCTACTTTCAGTGCCGGGTGCGGATGGACCAGTGCCATCACTACGGTGAACCCTTCATACGACGAACCAAGCATGCCCACGCGGCCGTTGGACTCGGGGATGTTCTTCACCAGCCAGTCGATGGTGTCGTAGGCGTCGGTAGAGTGATCTACCTCGCTGGAATTGAGTGGGCCGCGTAGCGGGCGCGTCATCACGTAATCGCCTTCGGAACCGTACTTGCCACGTACGTCCTGGAACACACGGATATAGCCGCTGTGCACGAAGACTTCGTCGCCCTGTGGCAGGGTGGCGTCCATATGGGGCGACATATAACGCTCGGCGCGGCCGCTGGCGTCATAGGGGGTGCGGGTAAGGAGGATGGGTGCGTTATGCGCGCTCTTGGGGACGACGATCACCGTATGCAATTTCACGCCGTCGCGCATCGGGATCATCACCTCACGCTTTACGTAGTCATAGCTAGCGGTGTTGTCCACAAAGTCCTTCTGCGGAATGTCGGCCGTGAGCGGCGCCGTCTGCGCATGGACCATGGCACCGGCAAAGGCGGTGAGCGTGGCGATGGCGAGCAGGGTACGGCGGATATGCATGAAGCCTCCAGGCGGACGGGCGCGCGGGCTGTCCGGTGAACAAAGTGGAAGGTGGTCCCGGAGTGACTGTAAGCGAGCTGTCATCTCGCTCCCACCATGACTTCCTGCCTATACGGCTCCGCAGGCCGCGTCGTGCCGATTGCGCAAGAATGGGAACGCCGCCGCTGTCCGTGCCCGCCACACTGGCAGCCACCTCATCGGAGCCCCCGGCCATGAAAGCCAATACGCGAGAGGACTATCTGCAGCGCATCGACCGTGTGGTCGCTGTTTTGCAGGTCGCCGTGGAGCAGGGCGATGAACTACCGGAACTGGCGCGACTGGCCAGCGTGGCGCATCTGTCACCGTTCCATTTTCATCGCATCTATCGGGCGCTATCTGGCGAAACCGTAGGCCAGACGGTTTCGCGGCTGCGTTTGTTGCGTGCGCTGCAACGGCTGGCTGAACCCGTGGAACGAGTTACGGAGACAGCCCTCGCTGTGGGATATGAAACCCCGCAGGCGTTCGCCCGTGCGTTTCGTCAGGCCTTCGATGCGTCACCCAGCGAACTGCGCGGGCAGGCGGAACGACTGCGCGAGGCGATGCAGCGGCTGCGTTTACCGCCCGTCGTCGCTACCGAGCCGGCTCTGCAGGTGGAAGTGGTCTCGGTGGAGCCGTTCCGCTTGGTGGCGACCCGCTATGTCGGCGATCATCGCGATCTGGATCAGGCATATGGACGTCTGTTCGAATGGGCGGCGGACCACGCGCTATTGGAACGCATGGCCGGTATTTATGGTGTCCCGCACGACAGTGATCACGATGCCGTGCCTGACCACGGGGCCTTCGATTGCGCGCTCGCGTTCGATGACGGCGATGTGGTGACCGATGACCGAACCTACCCGATCCACCTTGGAGGCGGCCTGTGGGCACGCTGGCGCCACACAGGCCCTTACGATCATCTGGGCGCGCTCACTGATCGACTCATCGCCGGCTGGCTTCCGGGGAGCGGATATGTCCTGCGGGACGCGTCCCCCTTCCGGCATTTCCTGGATGATCCGGAAGAGGTGCCTGCGGCCCTTCTGCGTGCGGACGTCTATCTACCCGTCGCGCCGGGTTGATTCACCGAGATCATGCCTCGTGTTCGGCCCACGGGTCGTAGCTGCCGAATGACCAGAGGTGGCCTTCCAGGTCGCGGCAGCTGTAGCCCGCACCGCCGTAGTCCTTCTCGGCGTAGTCGTCCACGATCACGGCGCCAGCGGCCTTGGCCTGCTCGTAGTGGGCCTTGCAGTCGTTGACAACGACATAGGGGCACTGCGTTTCGCGCCCGTCGATCTGGTCGGGCTGGATGATGCGCTTGCCGAACTCGTCGTCTCTGGCGGAGCCCAGCATCAGCATCCCCGTGCCATGGATAAGCTGTGCATGTGCCACGCCACCTTGGTCGTCGTCGTAAACCGCGTGCTTGGCGAATCCGAACGCCTTGCACAGCCATTCGATGGCGGCGTGGGCATCGCGATAGCGCAGGCCGGGAATGACGGTGCTGCCGGTGATGCGAGAGGTGCTCATGGGCTGGACTCCGTGGATGGGATGGCTCCAGCGTAGCCACTCTGGCGCCGTTGTCTTGTGGATTTTCCAAGTCGAGGGCGGGGCGGGGGTTATCACAAGGGATTCACCGCTTCCGATGCCATGCTTCCGACTTCGCGTCACATCCCTTTCCCCCTCATTGGAGCCAAGGCATGAGCAAGATCCGTGTGGCCGTTCTGGTCGGCAGCCTGCGTAAGGATTCCTTCAACCGCCATCTGGCCCGCGCCGTGGAGCGGCTTGCCCCGGCGGACTTCAGTTTTGACCACGTGCGCATCGACAACCTGCCTCTGTACGACCAGGATTTCGATGCGCATTACCCGGCGGAGTGCCAGCGGATCAAGGACGAGGTCGCCGGCGCAGATGCGCTGCTCTTCGTCACTCCCGAATACAACCGCTCGATTCCCGGCGTGTTGAAGAATGCCATCGACATCGCCTCACGCCCCTGGGGAACCAACTCGTTCGCGGGCAAGCCGGGCGGGGTGATCGGTGTTTCCGTGGGCGCCACTGGCACGGCATTGGCGCAGCAGCATCTGCGCAACGTGCTTTCCTATCTCGATGTCGCCACGCTGCCGCAGCCGGAAGTGTTCATCCAGAACAAGGAAGGCCTGTTCAGCGCCGATGGTCACATCGGCAACGAAGGCACGCAGCAATTCCTGCAGGGTTTCGTCGATCGCTATGTCGCCTGGGTGAAGCTGCACCTGCAACGCTGAGTTGCACGCCCCCGTGCGGAGCGTATCCAGCACGCTCCGCATGGGGTGCGTTGATCCTCAGGCGTCAGTGGCCGTGGCTCCCGAGCCGCAGAGCTTCTCCAGCAACTGGACCTGCACGTTGCGTGGCGTCTGATTGGTGCCCGGCCTGATGCGGGAGTAGCGGCCATCCGCGTGCAGCAGCCATGCGCTGGAGTTGTCGGAAAGGTACAGCTCCAGTTCCTTCTTGAGGCGACCTTGCAGCTTCTTGCCTTCCACCGGGAAGCCGGTTTCCACACGGCGATCCAGGTTGCGCTCCATCAGGTCCGCACTGGCGAGATAGAACTGCTCGTCGCCATTGTTGAGGAACCAGTACACGCGGCTGTGTTCCAGAAAGCGGCCGACGATGGAGCGCACACGGATGTTGTGCGACACACCCGGCACGCCCGGACGCAGGCAGCACATGCCGCGCACGACCAGGTCGACCTTCACGCCGGCCATGCTGGCCTTATAGAGCGCGCGAATCATCTTGGCGTCGGTCACCGCATTCGCCTTGATGATGATCTGCGCGGGCTTGCCGGCGGTGGCGTGCGCCGTCTCGCGGTTGATCATTTCCAGCAGCGTCTTCTTCAGCGTGAAGGGGGCATGCAGCAACCGCTTCATCTGCAGCAGCTTGCCCATACCGGTAAGCTGGCTGAAGAGCTTGTGCACGTCCTCGCACAACGCAAGGTCGGAGGTGAGCAAGCTGTAGTCGGTGTAAAGACGTGCGTTGCCGGTGTGGTAGTTGCCGGTGCCAAGGTGCGCGTAACGCACCAGTTCTTCGCCTTCGCGACGCTGGATGAGCATGAGCTTGGCATGCGTCTTCACGCCCACCACGCCGTAGATGACCATGGCGCCAGCCTGCTGCAGGCGCGAAGCGAGCGTGAGGTTGGATTCCTCATCGAAGCGGGCGCGCAGCTCGATAACCACGGTGACTTCCTTGCCTGCGCGCGCAGCGTCGACCAGCGCATCGACGATTTCGGAATTGGCGCCGCTGCGATACAGCGTCTGCTTGATTGCCAGCACGTTAGGGTCTTTCGCGGCCTGGTGCAGCAGGTCCACCACCGGCGCGAACGATTCGTAGGGATGCAGCAGCAATACGTCCTGGCGGCCGATCACCTGGAACAGATCCTCGGCCTTCTTGAGCGCCTTGGGGATCGACGGGGTGAACGGCGGGTACTGCAGTTCAGGGCGAAGGGTCTTGGTGATCAGGCCGAACAGGCGGGCCAGGTTCACCGGGCCGTTCACTTCGTACATCTCGGCGGCGGTCAGTCCAAACTGGCGCAGCAGGTAGCCGGTGAGCTCCGGCGGGCAGTTGTCGGCCACTTCCAGGCGTACTGCATCGCCGAAGCGTCGCGAATACAGCTCGCCGCGCAATGCGCGGGCCAGATCCTCGACGTCTTCCGGGTCGATGGTGAGGTCGGCGTTGCGGGTCAGGCGGAACTGGTAGCACCCACGCACCGACATGCCGGGGAACAGTTCCTCCGCATGCGCGTGGATGATCGACGACAGCAGCACGAAGTTCTCGCCGCCTTCGCACACGTCGTCCGGCAAGCGGATCAAACGAGGCAATACACGGGGCGCCGGCACGATGGCCAGGCCCGAATCGCGGCCGAATGCATCGGTGCCTTCCAGCTGCACGATGAAGTTGAGGCTCTTGTTGACCAGCAGCGGGAAGGGATGCGTGGGATCGAGGCCAATCGGCGTCACCAGCGGCGCGACTTCATGGCGGAAATAACGGCGCACCCACAGCTTCTGCTTGTGCGACCACTCATTGCGACGAACGATACGGATGCCGTTGCGCGCCAGTTCCGGCAGGATCTTGTCGTTGAGGATGGCGTACTGGCGTTCGATCTGCTTATGCG
>NZ_JAELTQ010000196.1 GCF_016428905.1 Dyella sp. ASV24
CCGCCGCACCGGATGCAACAGGTCGATATGCGCCAGACCCTGCAGCGGGCAGGCGCGCTGAAGCAGCCGGAAACGTGTTTTGAGCAGCGGCGTGTCGTACGACTTGCCGTTGTAACTGACCAGCACCGCGTCCGGGCGGAGCCAGGATGCGAAGCAGTCGAGCATGGCCGCTTCGCCGGCCAGCGTGGTGATCAGCAGCTGGCGTTCGCGAAACACGCCTTCGTGCCAGTCGCCCACACCAATCATGAAGGCGCGCGTGCCGGTGCCGCCTGCCAGGCCAGTCGTCTCGGTATCGAACAGGAACAAGCGTTCCGGCGCGATAACTTCTTCAACTCGCGCAAAGCCGGCATGGAATGCGGGCGGCACCGGTGGCCAAGCACTGCGCGTCTCGCATAGCTGCAGGCCGGGTGCGATCGTTTCGCCCGGCAGCGATGCCGAATCCGTGACCACACTTCGCCGCGGCTTGCCTTGCGCGCGCTGGCGAATGCCAAGCAACTGGCGGACGTTCTCCGGTAGCGCGGGCCGTGGCTGAGTCTGGACGGGTGTTGGCGCGGGTGGCGTTACGCCTGCCTGCCGGCGCAGCCCACGCAGTTTGTCGGCGAGCGCGCTCACAGTGCCACGATCAGGTCGAGCACGCGCGTAGCGAGTGATTTCAGTGATCGTTCGTTCTGCTCGTCCACGGCCAGCACCGGCCCCACGCAGGCGGGGCAGCCGGCATGGCAGTCGCAGCGATGCACCAGCTCGCGCGCGAGGCATACAAGGTCCTCGCGTCGATCGAACAGTGGCGCACTCAGGCCGACGCCACCGGGGAAGGCATCGTAGAGATAAAGCGTGGGGATAAAGGGCCCCAGCGTTGATGCCTCACCCTCGCCAAATCCGGAGCGGATCTGCGCGCGGCCATTCGCATCGGGTGTGGCGAACCACGCGCCGTCGCCACTGCCCACCGCCTTCTGCAGATCACGCGCTTCGGCCATCACCGCCACGGTGGCCACGATGTGCAGCGCGTGCGCTGCCGCCAGGAAACCATCGAGCGCTTCCTGCCGATGGTCGAACGCCTGCTCCAGCGCACGTTGTGGCAACTGCCACCACACGGCCGTGGTGTGCAGTTCCAGGTCGGGCAGATTGACCGGGCCGTAGCCGATGTTCTCGTGCGTGTAGTAACGGATCTTCTTGTATCCCGCCACGCGGCGCGCCACGTGTACCTCGCCGTGGTGTGCGCTGCCTGCGCCCGCGGGCGAGCCGTCGAAAGCTTCCAGTACCTTGAGCTTGGTGTAGTCGATGGCGTCGGTGTAGTAGTCGACGTGGGTGCGCGTAACGAAAGCCTTGCGGCCGCTCCAGTCCAGCCGGTCCACCTGATACGGCACGGATTGGATCATGTGGATGGCACCCTCATACAGCGTCAGCGAGGCCGCGCTGAAATCCACTTCCGCCACGATGGTCTGACGGCCGTCGGTGCGATCCACCACGACGAAGTTGCCGTCTGCCACCGAGCGCAGCGACACGGCGTTGGCAGGATAACTGTCGGCAATCCATTCAAAGCGCTCGCCCTCCTGATGCAGCACACCTTCTTCCGTGAGCACCTGCAGCCACGGCGTGGCGTCTTGCGGGCCGAACAGTTCGCCGTCCTTGAAAGGCAGCTCGAAGGCGGCGCAGCGGATATGGTCCAGCAGGATCAGCGGCTGGTCCGCCGCGATGCGCGCGTGTTCCGGCGTCGCACCCTGGAAGAACTCCGGGTGGCGCACCAGGTACTGATCCAGCGGATCACTGCTGGCGACCAGCACGCCCAGCGATGCCTGCTGGCGGCGACCCGCACGGCCGAAGCGTTGCCAGGTCGCCGCCACGCTGCCGGGATAGCCATTGAGCACCACCACGTCGAGCGCGCCGATATCCACGCCCAGTTCCAGCGCGGAGGTGCTGACGATGCCATCCACCTGTCCCGCGCGCATCTCGCGCTCCGCCGCGCGCCGCTCGGTCGGCAGGTAGCCGCCGCGATACGCGCGGATGCGCGGCGGCTTGCGTGGGTCGTTGTCGAACACGTCTTTCAGATACTTGGTGAGCACTTCCACCATCAGGCGCGATTGCGCGAAGACCAGGGTCTTGAGCCCTGCACGGATCGCCGTGCGCGCGATGCGGTTGGATTGCGAGCGCGCCGATGCGCGCAGGCCAAGGTCCGGATTCACCACCGGCGGATTCCACAGCAGTACATGCTTCTCGCCCACGGGCGCACCGCTTTCCGTGATCGCGGTGACGGGCTGTTCGATCAGCGCGCTCGCGTGTTCCGCAGGATTGCCAATGGTGGCCGAGCACAGGATGAACTGCGGCGACACCCCATAGAACGCACAAACGCGTTGCAAGCGGCGCAGCACATTGGCCACGTGCGAACCGAACACTCCGCGATACGTGTGTACCTCGTCGATCACCACATAACGCAGATTCTCGAAGAACTGCGCCCACTTGGTGTGATGCGGCAGGATGGCCTGGTGCAGCATGTCCGGATTGCTCACCACGATGTCGCCGTGCAAGCGGATCGCCTGCCGCGCATCGCCCGGCGTATCGCCATCAAAGGTAAAGGCCTTCACGCCCAGCTCGCCGGCTTGATTGAGTTCCAGCAGCTCCGCCACCTGGTCCTGCGCCAGCGCCTTGGTCGGAAACAGAAACAACGCCTTGGCGCGCTGACGGATCGCTGCGCTGATCACCGGCAGCGTGTAACACAGCGACTTGCCCGAGGCCGTGGGCGTGGCAATCACCACATGCTCGCCAGCAGCGGCGGCGTTCCAGGCCTGCGCCTGATGCGCGTAAAGCTGGCTGATGCCACGCGAACGCAGCGCCGCGGCCAAGGCCGGCGGCATGTCACCGGGCAGGGCAGCGAACTGCCCATCGCGTCCGGGCAACACGAACGAGCCAGTGATGCGGTCGCCATAACGTTTCACCAGCCGCCTGGCCAGCTGATCGCCGCCCGATACCGGCGCTGTCAGCGCGCCATCGCCGCGCACCGCGCGTTGGGCCAAGGGGTTGGGCAAGGCGTTCATCGGTGCGCTCCGTCCGGGGACGGCATTGCACCCGTGGCCCGTCTCAATTTCTGAGACGGCGGTCATTTGCCCTTGCAAGACAAGCGTTTAAGTGTTTCCTAAGCCTCCTGTCGGATAATCCCGGCGAAATCGCCGGATGGGCGAGGGAGCGTCAGGTCGTGCACATTCTTCTGGTGGAAGACGACGCGCAGCTGGGATCGGCGATCCAGCGCGCACTGGAACGGTTGAGCTACACGGTGTCGTGGCTGCGGGACGGTCGCTCGGCGCTCAATGCCATGCGTGATCGAACCGCGGATCTGGTGTTGCTGGATCTGGGGCTGCCTGGGCGTGATGGCATCGAGGTGCTGGTGGAGGCGCGGCGCGCCCACGTGGAAACGCCGGTGCTGGTGATGACGGCGCGTGATGACTTGTCCGCCCGTGTGGATGGGCTCGACGCGGGCGCGGACGATTACCTCACCAAGCCGTTTCATGTCGAAGAGCTCGCAGCGCGCATCCGCTCGCTGACGCGGCGCATGCGCGGGCTGTCGGTCAACCGTATCGATGTGGGTGCGCTGAGCCTGGATGTGGGTACGTCGGAAGTGAGCTTCCGTGGTGAGGCCGTGGACCTGACGCGTCGAGAGTTTGCGTTGCTGCAGGCCTTGATGGAAAACGCGGGCAAGCTGGTACGCCGCGAAAGCCTGGAGAATTCGCTCTACGGGCTGGATCACGTGGTGGGCAACAATGCGCTGGAAGTGCTGGTGCATTCGCTGCGCCGCAAGCTGAGCTTCGAGACGATCCGCAACGTGCGTGGCTTTGGTTACATGATCCCGCAGGATCCCAAGTGAGCCGATCGAGTCTGCGTTCTCGCCTGCGTTGGTTGATCCTCGGTGTTATCGCACTGGTGTTTGTGCCGCTGGGCATCTACAGCATGCGGCGCACCATCAACGAGGTGAACGAGCTGTCGGATGGCCGGCTCGCGCAATCGGCGCGTACGCTGCAGACGCTGGTGGATGAGATTGGCTTGCCCGCCTTGCAGCGCCATACCGTCGAGACGGGCGTGGTGGTGCCCATTACGGCCAAATCCACGCAGGAACTGGTGCTGCACGGCCACACGTACGAATCGGAAGTGGGTTTTCAGGTGTTCGACCACAGCGGGCGAACGCTGATGGCCACTGGAAATCTCACCATGTTGCCGCCGCCAGATGCGGCGCACCCCGGTTTTCAGAACGTGCGCCTGGGCCGTTACCGCTGGCGGCTATTCACGCTGCCGCCCACACGGGATGGTCTGGTGGTACGCGCGGCCGAACGTTACGACAGCCGTCGCGACATCACCATGGCATTGTGGGTCGAGCACGCACTGGCGCCGCTGATTGCGCTGCCTGTGTTGGCATTGCTGGTGGGCTGGGCGGTGCGGCGCGGGTTGCGGCCACTCGATGCGCTCGCGGAGAAGCTCTCCACACGCAAGCCCGGTAGCCGCGACACGCTCGATGTGGTCGAGGCGCCGCGCGAGTTGGAGCCGGTGCTGGATGCGCTCAACAGCCAGTTCACCCTGCTGGAAGAAGCGCTGGAGCGCGAACGCCGCTTCAGTGCAGACGTGGCGCACGAACTGCGCACACCGCTTGCGTCCACCATGATCAATCTGGAGAACGCCGAGGCCAGCCGCGATACGCACGAGGCGGATGTGGCGCTGTCCGGTGCGCGCCAAAGCCTTGCCGCCTTGGCGCGTCGCGTTGAACAACTGCTGTCGTTGGCGCGGTTGGAAGCCAGTTCGCGTTCGGATCAGCACGTGGATGTGGACCTGCTGGCGGTATCGCGTACGGTCATCGAGGAGCTGGCGCCGCTAATCGGCGACACGGACGTGGAATTGGATGTGACGCTGGCCGATGGACCGCTGATGGTGCGCGGGCACGAAGTGGCGCTGGCCGCGATGCTGCGCAACCTGCTGGAGAACGCACTACGCCACGTGCCGGCCGGTGGTCAGGTCAAGCTGATCGTGCAGCGTGAGCAGGCCGAGGCGGCGATCGACGTGATCGACAACGGCGAGGGCATCCCGCCGGAGCGTCGCGCCGCGGTGTTCACGCGGTTCCATCGCGAGACCAGCAGCCGGGGGGATGGCTACGGCCTGGGCCTTTCCATCGTCCAGCGCGCCGCACAGATGCATGACGCCTCCATCGAGCTGCTGGACTCGCCTTTTGGGCGTGGCCTGCGGGTGTCCGTGCGCCTGCCGCTGAGTGGGACGGAAACCCGTAACGGCTGACACGTTATCTTTACAAAGTGAACGCTAAGAGATTTTAGGTAGGGTATGGCTTCCCCATACCCTGCCCGGATCGTCGGTGTTTCTTTCGTTTGCCAAGTTAAATGCCGAAGCGTTCTTGCGGCCGTGCAAGGCGGCAGCCGTCCTGCTGGCCGCATGCCTTGCCGGTTGCGCTACCTATCAGGCCAAGCCGCTGCCCGAGCAGGCCGCGTCGGCCTCGTCATTGTCACAACTGCAGGGCTATGACCCGGCTGTATCGCCGTTGGACTTGGCGGCGGTCGAGCGCCTGGTGCTGTTGAACAATCCGGATCTGCGCAACCAGCATGCGCGTCGGCAAGCGGCGCAGGAACAGCGCAAGCAGGATGGCGTACTGCCTAACCCCGTGGTGGGGGGCAATGTGGGTTATCTGCTCTCCGGCGTGGGCGACGCTACTGCATGGACAGCATCGATCAGCCAGGACATCACCTCACTCGTTACCCTGCGCCCCCGACGCGAAGCGGCCCAGGCGGCGGCCGACGAAGTGGATGCCGGCTTGCTGTGGGAGCAGTGGCAGGTGGTGGGCAAGGCGCGCCTGCTGGTGATCGATCTGGTCGAAGGCGAGCGGCAGATCACCCTGCAACAACAGGCTTTGGATGCGCTGGCGCAGCGTGAGTCGCGCATCGTCAGTGCGGTTAGCGCGGGCAACATGGAGCGCGTGACGGTAGCTTCTGATCTCGCCGCTGCGGCCGATGCACGCACCGCGCTGAACGACCTGCAGCGTCGCCAGCTGGATCTGCATCAGCAGCTCAACGCGCTGTTGGGTCTCAAACCCGACGTGGTTGTGCCGCTGGCGCAGACTTTGCCATCGCCGAGCGTGGATGCCGCCTCTATCCATCAGCAGTTTGATGATGTGAGCCGTCGCCGACCGGACTTGGTTGCACTGCAATTGGGCTATCGGGCACAGGAGGCGACCTTGCGTGCCGCCGTGCTCGCGCAGTTTCCGGCGTTGGCCATCGGCTACGACGCCTCCCAGGACAACAGCAAGGTACGCAACGGCGGCCCCGCGGTAAGCTTCACGTTGCCGCTGTTTGACCACAACCAGCACAACGTCGCCATTGCCAAGGCCACCCGCGAGCAACTGCGGGTGGAATACACCGTGCGCCTTGCCACCTCGCGTGACGAGGTTGATGCGCTGCTGGCGCAATACGCACAACTCGATGCGCAGAGGCAGGCACTGGTGCCCGCCACCGATGATGCCGTGCGCGCTTCCGCACAAGCCGGACACGCCGCTCAGGCGGGCCTGTTGGATCTACGCAATGTGACCGATCTCCATGTTGCCGCACTCAACCGGCAGCTGGCGCAACTGGCGACCGAGCAAGCCATGCTCGAACAGCAGACTGCGCTGGAACTGCTAGTGGGACGCGGTATGCCGACTGCTCTTGAACAGGATGTAATGGCTCCATGACCTATCGACTGCCATGGATCGCTTCGGCGCTGGCCACCAGCGTTTTGATGACGTGTTCGCTGACCGCCTGCTCCGGCGGGGAAACAGCCGACGATGCTGCCGTGAGTGCCGCCGTGGTCACCGTGCCGCTGAAGCAGGGCAGCGTGCCCGATACCGTCCCCGCCTACGGTACGGCTGGCCCCGCCGCGGATGCGGCGCAGGTGGTGAGTGTGCAGGCGG
>NZ_JAELTQ010000197.1 GCF_016428905.1 Dyella sp. ASV24
GTAGTCGAGGATCAGGCGCGGCAGCGCGTGATCGTCCGCGATGGCTTCGAGCGCTTCTTCATTGGTGGACGGCTGGCCCGTGGGCGTTTTCACCTTGACCGGCAGTCCCAGTTCGTCGAACAGCACCGCCTGTAATTGCTTGGGCGAATCCAGATTGAACTCGTGGCCGGCGCCTTTCCACGCTTCCTGCTGCAGTTCCAGCATGCGCTTGCCGAGCTGCTGGCTTTGCATGCGCAACTCGCTCACGTCGATCAGCACGCCGCGCTGCTCCATGGAAGCCAGCACCGGGATAAGCGGAATTTCGATGTTCTCGTAGACCGAGCGCAGCGTCGGTTCGCTTTCCAGCTTGGGCCACAGGGCGTGATGCAGGCGCAGCGTGATGTCGGCGTCTTCGGCGGCGTAGCGGCAAGCGGTATCCAGATCCACCTGCGAGAACGGAATCTGCTTGGCGCCCTTGCCAGCGACCTGTTCGTACTTGATGGTGTCGACGTCGAGGTATTTCTTGGCCAGCGAGTCCATGTCGTGACGCGTCGCCGTGGCGTTCCACACGTACGACTCCAGCATGGAATCGTGCTGGAGGCCACGCAGATGGATGTTGTAGTTCGACAGGATGTTGATGTCGTACTTCGCGTGCTGCCCCATCTTCGGGCGGCTGGCATCCTCGAAGAAGGGCTTGAGCGCGGCGAGTACATGTTCGCGTGAAAGCTGCGCGGGTGCACCGGGGTAGTCGTGGGCAAGCGGCACGTAGCATGCGTGGCCCGGATCCACCGACAAGCTAAGGCCGACGATGTCCGCTTGCATCGAATCGATGGAAGTGGTTTCCGTATCGAACGACACCAGCGGTGCCGTGGCGATTTTCGCCAGCCAGCTGTCGAACTGCGCCTGTGTGGTCACCAGTTCATACTGACCGGCCATCGAAAGGTCTTGTGCGTTGTCTGCCAGTAGGAGCGCGCCTTGTGCGCGACCGGCGTCGGTGGAAGCGCCCGCCGGGCCTGTGTCACGCACAGGTTGTGCTGCCGCGCCGTTCGTTTCTGCGTCGAGATCCTTCAGCGCCGCCTTGAACTCATAGCGCGCATACAAGTCGCGCAACTGCTCGATGTGGCGTTCGTGGAACTTCAATTCGCTGACGGACTGATCCAGCGACACGTCAGTCTTGATCGTCACCAGATCGCGTGACAACGGCAGTTGCGGAAGCGCGGCGCGCAGGCTCTCGCCGATCTTGCCGCCGACCTTGTCGGCGTTCGCCATCAGGTTGTCGAGCGTGCGGTACTCGGCCAGCCATTTGGCAGCCGTCTTCGGGCCGCACTTGGGCACGCCGGGTACGTTGTCGACGGTGTCGCCGGTGAGCGACAGGAAATCGATGATCTGTGTGGGTTCGACGCCGAACTTTTCCATCACGCCCGCGCTATCGGTGGTCGTGTTGGTCATGGTGTTGACCAGCGTGACGCCGGGCCGCACGAGCTGCGCGAGATCCTTGTCGCCGGTGGAGATCTCCACCTCGATACCCTGCGCATGCGCCTGCTCGGTCAGCGTGCCGATCACGTCGTCCGCTTCCACACCGCCCACCCGCAGAATGGGGAAGCCTAGCGCGCCGACGATGGCCAGCATGGGCTCCACCTGCGCGCGCAGGTCGTCCGGCATCGGCGGGCGATTCGCCTTGTACTGGTCGTAGAGCTGGTTACGGAAGGTGGGGCCCGGGGCGTCGCTGACGAAAGCGACGTAATCGGGTTTTGCCTTCAGCGTGGCGCGCAGCATGTTCACCACGCCGAACAAAGCGCCGGTGGGCTCGCCTTGCGAGTTGGTGAGCGGGGGGAGCGCGTGGAAGGCGCGGTAGAGGTACGAGGAACCGTCGATAAGAATGAGCTTGGCCATAGGGCATTCTCGCACGCTGCTGGACTTGAGGCCTCTTCCGTTCAGGCTGGGCCGGCGAGGTACAACGTCGTCCTTTGATGACGTTGGATGAGGCATACAACCGCTTCACAAGCCATGCGGTTTTGCGCTGTTATGCTCCCTTTCCCACAGGAGGCCGTCATCATGAAACCCGTTGTTCTACTCACTGTTCTTGGTGTGGCCATCGCCTCGAATGCGCTTGCCCAGTCGTCCCCCAGTCAGTTCCCGCCGGCACCGCCGCCGCCGGGTATGAACGATCCGGGCGTGCAGGCCACACCGCCGCCACCGGCGCCCAAGGCGCCTGCCAAGTCCTCCGCCTCGCCCGCTTCCAAGAACGGTCAGGTATCCGCCGACACCGAAGCCACGTTGAGCCAGCCGGCCACGACCACCCCAGCCACCTCCGACGCCCAGCCGCGCGATGCGAACGGCAACACGCCGCCGCAGGTAAAGGTGCGCACCGAAGGTGACCAGACGATTCAGGAATACAGCCGCAGCGGTCAGGTCTATATGGTTGTGGTGACGCCCAAGGGCGGTATCCCGCAGACCTATATGGTCGACCAGAAGGGCGCGTGGACGAATCAGGCTGGTGAGCACGTGAAGCCTGTGATGTACAAGGTCATCGAGTGGGGCAAGAGCCGCCCGGCGAGTGACCAGGACAACGGCGGTTAATAAGCCGCCCATGTCGACCCTGCCGAGGGAGCTGGCATGAACCTGCGCGAGAGCTGGCTGCTTTTCGCGCTGGGTTCGGCGTTCTTCGCGGCGCTCACGGCGCTGTTCGGCAAGATGGGCGTGGCGGGGATCAACTCCAATCTCGCCACCTTCATTCGCACCATCGTGATCCTGCTGGTAACGGCCGGCATTCTCAGTTTGAGGAACGAATGGGCGCGGCCGTCAGGTCTGCCCGTGAGCAGCTGGGTATTTCTGGTGCTTTCGGGTATCGCCACGGGTCTCTCGTGGCTTTGTTATTACCGCGCACTGCAACTGGGGCCGATCAGCAAGGTGGCGCCCATCGACAAGCTGAGCGTCGCCATCGCCATCGTGCTCGGCGTACTGCTGCTGGGCGAACAACTCAGTTGGCCGTTGGCCATTGGTGGCGGCCTCATCGTCACCGGCGCCATCATCATCGCGGTGTTCTGAGCCTCAGCCTTCGTCCAGCTCGGGATAGTGGCGAAAGATGCCATCCTCATTGAACGGAATGCGTCGATCCGACGCCAGGTAAGCGGCGATGTTCGGTCGCGCCGCCACGCGATCGCGTAGTGCGCGCAGCCGGGTGGTGCGGCGGCGCAGACCTTTCATGGCGTTGGGGAACGCATAGTCCAGCCCGGACATCAGCTGGAACAACGATAAGTCCACGTAAGAGTGCTTGCGTCCGATGGCGTGTTGCCCATCGCCGCGCTCCAGCACTTGCTCGAAGTAACCCAGGTATTTCGGTATGCGTTGCGTGCAAAAGGCTGCCGCGCGTTTGCGCGCCTCGGCGCGTTGTTCTTCGTAGTACTCCTCGACCGAGATCGGGTGATGCGTGTCGTGCACTTCCGCGACGATGTCGGAAACGGTCTGCTGCAATTGCATCGCGTAGACTTGGCCAGCAGCGGATGCGGGCGCCAGCCCGTGCCTTGGCGCAAGAAAAGCAAGGATATTCGCCGTCTGTGCAATGACCTGACGGCCTGCACGCAGGAGCGGTGGTGCGAAGGGCAGCGCACCGGGGTACTCACCCCGCAGGAACGGCATGATGGCGTGATCGCCTTTCACGCGGGCAACGTCAGTGTAGGGCGCACCTGCGTCTTCCAGGGCGAGACGGACGAATTCGCCGCGGCCCTGGATGCTGGTCCAGTAGTAGAGCTCGTAACGCATGACGAAGGCCTTCGTGGAAAGAGCACGAGGCTAGGCGGCGGCCGTTCAAGGAAGCGTGAGCGACGGATGTTTTTCTAAAGAGACGGTATGTTTTTGCTCAGCGTGGTCAGTTGCTCCCACACCAGTGCGGCCAGCGGCGACAGCGAGCGTTGCTTGCGTTTGATCAGCACCACGTTGCGGCTTTCCTGTGGCGTCAGCGAGCGTGTTACTAGCGTGGGAGGGGGCGGTGCGAGCGCCGGACTGACGCTGACGCCCAGACCGGCCTCCACCATACGGAAGGCGGTGAGCGTGTGGCCGGTCTGCTGCACCACGTTTGCCTCGATGCCACGACTCGCCAGTGCGTGATCGATCAGACGACGGCTGCCCGAGGAGTAGTCGAGCAGGATTAGCGGCTGTCCCTGCAGCTTGCGCCAGGGCACGCGTTCCAGCTGAGCGAGCGGATGCTCGGGACGGCACACCAGTACGAAGGGATCACGTAGCAGTGGTTCGATGTCGAACTCGCCAGTCAGGGGAGGATCGATGGCAACGCCGAAATCCACTTCACCGCCGCGCACGCTATCCAGCACCAGGGTTTGTGCCTGATCGTGCAATTGGATGGTGAGCTCGGGATAGAGTGCTGCGCACTCCGCGATGCATGTGGGCATCAGTCCGGCGGAGAGGGTAGGGACGGATGCGACATGCACCTTGCCGCGCTTGCGCTCGCTCTCGGAGTGGATGTGCGAAAGCACGCCTTCCAGTTCGTCCAGCACGCGCCCGATGGCGCTTTCCAGATAGCGGCCGGCATCGGTGGGCACCACTTCACGGGTGGTGCGATCAAACAGGCGGATACCCAGCTCGGCTTCCAGGTCGGCGATATACCGACTCACCGCGGGCTGACTCAGGTGCAGGCTCTCCGCCGCCCGGCGAAAGTGCTGCTGGCGAGCTACCGCGAGAAAGGCACGAAGCTGGCGCAGACTGATATTCATACCTATATGGTATCAGTGAATCAGATAAAACGATTTGATTTATCAATGACCTGGCGGTCCAATAGCGTCACTCCCCTGATGCGTTCCCCACGGCCATGTTCCTGCGTCGCTTCCTGCCCGATCGCTTCACCTGCGCCCTGATTGTCACGGTGCTGTTGGCCAGCCTGCTGCCCTGTCGCGGCACCACGGCGAGTGTGTTCAACGTGCTTACGGACCTGGCGATCGCGCTGCTGTTCTTCCTGCATGGCGCCAAGCTGTCCCGCGAAGCGGTGGTGGCCGGCATGACCCACTGGCGTCTGCACCTGACCGTGCTGGCCAGCACCTTCGTGCTGTTCCCCGTGTTGGGCTTGCTGCTGCGCCCCGTGTTGCAGCCGCTGGTAAATCCGTCGCTTTATCTGGGTGTGCTGTTCCTGTGCACGCTGCCGTCGACGGTGCAGTCGTCCATCGCCTTTACCTCGATGGCGCGTGGCAATGTGCCGGCGGCCATCTGTTCGGCATCCGCATCGAGCTTGCTCGGCATCTTCATCACGCCGCTGTTGGTTGGCGTGATGCTGGAGTCGCACGGGCAGGGCGGCATGAACTGGGACTCCATCGGCGCCATCGTGCTGCAGTTGTTGGTGCCGTTCGTCGCCGGACAGATCGCGCAGCGCTGGATTGGTCGTTGGGTGGAGCGCAACCGCGCGCTGCTGTCGTACGTTGATCAGGGTTCGATCTTGCTGGTGGTCTACACGGCCTTCAGTGCGGCCGTTCTGCAGGGCTTGTGGAAGCAGATCCCGTTGCCTGTGCTTGGTGGGTTGCTGGTGGTCAACGCGGTGTTGCTCGCGATTGCGTTGCTTATCACGCGATATGGTTCGCGCGCGTTGGGATTCAGTCGTGAGGACGAAATCACGATTGTGTTCTGTGGCTCGAAGAAGAGCCTGGCGAGTGGTGTGCCGATGGCGAAGGTGTTGTTCGCGGGGCATCCGCTGGGCACGATCGTGTTGCCGATCATGTTGTTTCATCAGATTCAGTTGATGACGTGTGCGGTGTTGGCGCGGAAGTATGCGGCGAGGCCGGTGGAGCTTGAGTGTGGTGGGGTGTCGGAGGCGACGCAGGTGGTGCGCTGATGTTTCTCTTTGCTGTTCTGGCGTGAGCGATGTCGCTTTTGCTCCCTCTCCCCTTCGGGGAGAGGGTTGGGGTGAGGGGTGGGTGCTCGCCTCAGTGTTTCTTCTTTGCCGTCATCCCTGCGAACCCCACAAAAAGGTGGCAAGGGCCGGAAGCGCTTTTCAACAGCCGAATGGCTGGTCATCCAGTTTCGTCAGTGGTTGGCTGTCGCCTCATGCGTTATCGCGATCTGGCCGCTTACGCAGCGGGCGTTTCGATCGTCTGCCGACGCTCGAGTCACTTTTCTTTTGCTGGCCCAAAAGAAAAGTAACCCAAAGAAAATGGCCGTAAAGCCAACGCCCGTAGCATTACCTTGGGATAAGCCCGAACGGGTGAGGAATCGTGTGGCTTGGCTACCTCCACCTCTACACAGCGGGTACGCCGGAGCGCTTCGCAACGCGCCGTGGCGAAGAGGACTTAAAGCAGCTTTCGCTACGCTTCCCTACCTCTGAGGCTAGGGAGAGAGGACGCTACGCTTTCCTACCGCCGAGGCGAGATGAAGGGAACGCTACGCTTTCCCACCACTGAGGCAAGAGAAAGACGACGCTACGCTTCCCGACCGGTGGGGAGAACTCGCCACCTAACGGCATCGTCTTTGTCTTCTGCCTCGACTTTGTGCACCTAGAGCAAGAGCAACGCGACCTGCCGCGATGCGATGTGCAGCAAAGCTGCACGAGCCGTGCGCTTGACGTTTTTGACCTTCGGGCCCCCTAGAGCGGCGGTGAGGGGTGGACGAAAAGGCCCCGTAGGGGTGCCGGGCAGGACGCCCGGCACTTTTCGTCGGGGCAGGAGCCCCGTCGAAAAGCCCGGACGCCCCTCACGGACCGGCCGGCTTTATCGGCCGGCGACGCGACGGGGGTGCCCTTTCTTTGGGTTACTTTTCTTTACTCCGGGCATCCTGCCCTCCGCCCTTCGGGCCGGCTTCGCCGTTCGCACGCGCT
>NZ_JAELTQ010000198.1 GCF_016428905.1 Dyella sp. ASV24
CCTTCATCGTGCTGCTGATCGCCCGCTGGATGCTGCGCCAGCTCGCCCATAAGGAGGGCCGCTGATGGCCTCCAGCTCGTTCATCTATACCAAGCGCCGCATCAAGAACATTGTGGCGCTGACGCTCAGCGTGCTGGCCACTCTGATCGGGCTGATCTTTCTCGCGTGGATCCTATGGGAAACGCTGCGCCAGGGTGTGAGCGCCATCAAGCCGCAGCTGTTCACCAAGATCACCGCCTATGGCGAGGATGGCGGCCTGGCTAACGCGATGGTCGGCAGCTTCATGATCGACCTGATCGGCATCCTTATCGCCACGCCCATCGGCGTGCTGGCCGGTACGTGGCTGGCGGAATACGCCAACGGCACCAAGCTGGGTGAGTCGATCCGCTTCCTCAACGACATCCTGCTGTCAGCACCGTCGATCGTGCTGGGCTTGTTCGTCTACACCATCATCGTATTGCCGAGCACATCGTTGACTCACGGCTCCACCACGTTCTCCGGCTGGGCCGGTGGTGTGGCGCTGGCGCTGATCGCCCTACCGGTGATCGTGCGCACCTCGGACGAAATGCTGCGTCTGGTGCCCTCCACGCTGCGCGAGGCCTCGCTGTCGCTGGGCATTCCGCAGTGGAAGCTGACTACGCAGATCCTGATCCGTGCCGCGCGCTCGGGCATCATCACCGGTGTGCTGCTGGCGCTGGCCCGCATCAGCGGTGAAACCGCCCCGCTGCTGTTCACGGCGTTCGGCAACAACTACATGACGTTCAATCCGTCGGACAAGATGTCCAGCCTGCCGCAGATGATCTACCAGTACGCCAACGATCCTGGCGAAGGCCTTCATGCCATCGCGTGGGCCGGTGCGTTCGTACTGACCATGTTCGTACTGTTGCTGAGCCTTGCTTCCCGTCTGGTCCTTTCCCGTTCCAAGGTGTCACATGACTGAGTCCGCTGCCGCCGGCATCCACCCGCAGTCCGCGGCCACGCCTGCACCCATCGCACCCACCAAGCTGAAGGTGCGCGACCTGCACTTCTACTACAACGGATACCATGCGCTGAAAGGCATCAACATGGACATCCCGGAGAAGAAGGTGACGGCCATCATTGGCCCGTCCGGCTGCGGCAAGTCCACCCTGTTGCGCATCTTCAACCGCATCTACGCGATCTACCCCAAGCTGGAAGCCAAGGGCGAGATCATCCTGGACGACGAGAACATCCTCGATTCGCGTTACTCCATGAACCGCCTGCGCAGCAAGGTCGGCATGGTGTTCCAGAAGCCGGTGCCGTTCCCGATGACCATTTTCGAGAACGTGGCCTACGGTATTCGCCACCACGAGAAGCTCTCGCGCGCGGACATGGACATCCGTGTCGAGCAGGCGCTGCGCAGCGCCGCCCTGTGGGACGAAGTCAAGGACAAGCTCAAGCAGAGCGCGCTCGGCCTCTCCGGCGGTCAGCAGCAGCGCCTGTGTATTGCTCGCGGTATCGCGCTGAAGCCCGAGGTGTTGCTGCTCGACGAGCCGACCTCGGCGCTTGACCCGATCGCCACCGGCCGCATCGAGCAACTGGTGGAAGAACTCAAGAGCGAGTACACCATCGTCATCGTGACCCACAACATGCAGCAGGCGGCCCGTTGCTCGGACCTCACCGCTTTCATGTACCTGGGCGAGCTGATCGAGTTCGACCGCACCGAGCAGATCTTCACCAAGCCGGGCAAGAAGCAGACCGAGGATTACATCACCGGTCGTTTTGGCTGATTGAGCTGGGAATAGGGAATGGTGAATCGGGAATAGTAAAACCCGCACGCCAGACCTATTCTCGATTCCCTATTCTCTATTCCCGAGAACGCTTATGAGCGGCAGCAGCAAAGAACACATCATCAAGAGCTACGACGACGAGCTGACCCGCCTCACCGGCGAAATCGTTCGCATGGGCGAGCTTGCGGTGAGCCAGTTGGAAGCAGCCATCGACGTGATTGACCGCCGTGACGAGCGCGCTGCGCAGCACGTGGTCAGCAACGACGACGCCATCGACCTGCTCGAGCAGGAAATCAGCCACGACGTCGTGCGCCTGCTGGCGTTGCGTGCGCCTATCGCTGGCGACCTGCGCAACGTGTTCGCTGCCCTGCGTATCGCGGCCGACATCGAACGCATCGGCGACTACGCCGCCAACGTGGCCAAGCGCTCCATTCCGCTGTCGATGGTTGCGCCTATCGCCCCGACCAATGGCTTGGGTTATCTGGCCGAGCTGGCCGCAAAGGAAGTGCGCGATGTGCTGATGGCCTATCGCGACCGCGATGCCGAACGCGCCTACCAGGTGTGGAAGGACGACGCGGATCTGGACGAGGCCTATACCGGCTACTTCCGCCAGTTGCTCACCTACATGATGGAAGACCCGCGCAACATCACGCCGTGCACGCATCTGCTGTTCATGGCGAAGAACATCGAGCGCATCGGTGACCACGCCACCAACATTGCCGAAAGCATCTGGTACCAGGTGAACGGCGAACCGCTGACGGCGCAGCGCGCCAAGCGCGACTTCACCTCCAATCCCGAACCGACCAAGCTGGGTCACAAGCCGGATTGAAGCACCCATGCAGGAGCGCAATCGTGCGCTCCTGCAGGCAGGTGGCTCAGTGAGCGCCGCCGGTGAGCTTTAGGCCCACCATACCCAGCACCACCAGACCCACGCAGGCTAGCCGCAACGGCGACGCCGAGTCACCGAACAGCACGATGCCGAGGATGACGGCACCCACCGCCCCGATACCGGTCCAGATCGCGTAAGCGGTGCCGATGGGCAACGTTTTCAACGCCATCGACAACAGTACGACGCTGGCCGCCATCGCAGTGCCCGTGATGACGCTGGGCCACAGACGGGTGAAACCTTCGGTGTATTTGAGCCCGACCGCCCAAACCACTTCGAGCAGGCCGGCGAACATCAGATAGATCCAGGGCATGATGCGCTCCTCTGGATGAAGAGCAGGGTCGTCCCCGCAGGAAGAAACGTGCTTGCGGGGTCGTCCCCGCAGACCGGCCCCATTGCGGGACCGGATTTCCTATTCTACAGATGCTGCCTGAACGCTATTTCAGGACGAGATTTTGCTGCCCAGCTCACGCGCTTCGCGACGTGCGCGGGTGGAATGCACGATGCCGTAGACGCCAATGACGATCCACGCCACCTGCATCAGGAAAGCGGGCCAGTTCATGGCCACGCCAAACACCAGCGACAGGACCACGCCGAGCGCGCCGAGCACATTCATCAACTGGTACACCAACCCGTTGCCGTGCAGCTTGTGGGCCTGCAACAGCAGGAACGCCAGCAACACCAGCACCACACCGATATAACCGGCCCAGTCATGCCAGAAGAAGGTCATCGCTTGTCACTCCTTTGTCGCAGCGCTTCGAACAACACGATGCCCGTAGCCACGGACACGTTGAGGCTTTCCATCGCACCGGGCATCGGGATCTTCGCTACAAAATCGCATGTCTCGCGCGTCAGTCGGCGCATGCCCTCGCCTTCGCTACCCAGCACGAGCGCCACGGGGCCACGCATGTCGATGCCGTAGACAGTTTCATCCGTGTCGCCCGCCAGACCGGTGATCCATACACCGGCGTCCTTGAGCGTACGTAACGCACGGGCAAGATTGGTGGCCGCAATGAGCGGCACACGGTCCGCACCACCGGCGGATGCACGGCGTACCACCGGCGTCAGGCCCACGGCGCGGTCCTTCGGCACGATCACCATGGTCGCCCCGGCAGCCGCCGCACTGCGCAGGCACGCACCCAGGTTGTGCGGATCGGTAACGCCATCGAGCACCAACACCAGCGCGTTCTGGCCAGCCGCTTCGAGCAGACCTTCGATATCGTTCTCCGACCCCATCGGCGGCGCTTCATAACGCGCCACCACACCCTGGTGGCGCGCCTCACCCGATACGCGATCCAGCTGCTCCCGCGGACGGTGATGCACGGGAATATTCAGTTCCTTGGCGCGCGTCGCCAGTTCCTGCACGCGCGCGTTGCGCTGGCCTTGTTCCACCAGCACTTCACGAACGCGCGAAGCGTCGTTGCTCAGCGCGCCTTCGACCGGGTTGATCCCGACGATCCAACTGTCACTCATCGTTTGCCTTTGTTCTTTTTGACTTTCTTGACGGGTACTTCGGCCTTGTCCGGGGCCTTCTTCTTGCCCGAGGCGACGCCCTTCACCTTGGCCAACGCGCCCTTTGCCGCAGCCTTTGCCTTGGAGAACGGGCTGGCGACCATGGGCTTGTCACGCGCTGCCGCCTTGCGTTCCACGGGCGGCAATGGCGGCAGGGACATGGCCGGAGGGCCGGCATTATCGCGCGCCGCAGGCCGTTCCGCGCCCTTGTCACGGCCCTTGTTGCCCTTGGGCAGCGAATAACGCTCGCCCGCGGAGGCGTAGTCGTACCGACGTTCACTGCGTGGCGGCGTAAAGCCTTCCTTGCGTGGCGACACGAGTCGGAAGTCGATCTTGCGGTCCTCCAGGCTCGCGCGCAGCACCTGGATACGCACGTGATCGCCCAGGCGGAACTGCATGCCGCTGCGCTCCCCCTTCAACAGATGGCGCACCGGGTCGAAGTGATAGTAGTCGTTGGACAACTGGCTGATGTGCACCAGCCCCGACACCTTCGACTCATTCAACTCCACGAACAGACCGAACGAGGTGACGCCGGTGACCGTGCCTTCGAATTCGCTGCCCACGTGCTTGGACATCCACGCGCACTTGAAGCGCTCGTCCACATCGCGCTCGGCTTCTTCCGCACGACGTTCGCGCTGCGAGCAGTGGACGGCCATCGCCGACATTTCCGCCGGGCTGTAGCTGTAGGCGGAAGGCTTGCCGCCGCTGATGGCGTAGCGGATCGCGCGATGCACCAGCAGATCCGGATAGCGGCGAATGGGCGACGTGAAGTGCGCATACGCCTCCAGCGCCAGTCCGAAGTGGCCGCGGTTGTCCGGCTGATAAGCCGCCATGCTCTGCGAGCGCAGCAGTACGGACTGCACCAGCTCGCGTTCTGGTCGATCGTGGACGAGGCGAAGAATGTCGGCGTAATCGCCGGGCGTCACTTCCTCCACCGGCGGCATGCGCAGCTTGAACTCGCGCAGGAACTGCTGCAGGTCCTCGTATTTCTCCGCCGGCGGCGGTTCGTGCGCGCGGAACAACGCCGGGATCTTTTTCTTCTCCAGGAACAACGCCGCCTGCACGTTGGCGGCGATCATGCATTCCTCGATGAGCTTGTGCGCATCGTTGCGCTCGGTAGCGCCGGCGGATTCCACTTCGCCACGCTGATCCAGGCGGAACTTCACTTCGGGCGTCTCGAAGTCGATGGCGCCACGGCGTTTGCGCTGTGCGGCCATCAACTTGTACAAGCCGTGCAGATGCTCAAGCTGTGGCAGCACGTCCGCCACCTGATGCTTAGCGTCGGGATCATTGAGACCGACGACCTGCCACACGAGATCATAGGTAAGGCGTGCATGCGAGCGCATGACGGCGTCGTAGAACTTCGAGCGGATGACTTCGCCCTCGGCATTCACCGTCATGTCGCACACCATGCACAGGCGTTCGACCTTCGGATTCAGCGAGCAGATGCCGTTGGAGAGCGTCTCCGGCAGCATGGGTACGACGAAGCCGGGGAAATACGTGGATGTGCTTCGCTCGTAGGCTTCCTTGTCGAGTGCCGAACCTACTTTGACGTAATGCGACACATCAGCGATGGCCACCACCAGTCGATACCCACCACCACGCTTCGGCTCGGCGTACACCGCATCGTCGAAGTCGCGTGCGTCGGCGCCATCGATGGTCACCAGAGGCAGTGAACGCAGGTCCACCCTGCCCTCGCGCTCGGCAGCGGTCACCTGTGGTTCCACCTGCGCGGCGTCACGCGTGACTGCATCCGGCCAGTCGTGCGGCAGGTCGTGGCTGGCAATGGCCATCTCCACCAGCAGCGACGGCTGCAGGCGTTCACCAAGCACGGCCCGAATGGCACCCATCGGGCCGCGGTGTGCCGTCGGCGGGTCAGTGATTTCGGCCACCACAATCTGGCCGGAGCGCGCATTCATGGTCTGCCCGGGCACGATCATCACGTCCTGGTGGACACGTCGGTCGTCAGGCGCCACCAGCGTCACGCCGTTCTCGATGACGACGCGGCCGACCAGTCGTGGCGAACGGCGCTGCAACACTTCGACAATGGCGCCCTGCTTGCGCCCGCGGCGGTCGATGCCGACCACACTCGCCAGCACCCGGTCGCCATGCAGCACGGTGCGCATCTGTTGGGGCGAAAGGTAGAGGTCCTCGCCACCACCATCCGGGCGGAGGAAGCCATAGCCCTCGGCGTTGGCAAGCACCACGCCCTGGATCAGATCCAGCTTGTTGGCCGGCGCATAGCCAGCGCGACGCCCCAGCAGCAGCTGGCCGTCGCGCACCATCGCGCCCAGGCGCTTGCGCAGGGCGTTGAGTTCGTATTCGTCATGGAGAGACATCGCCTCGGCGATACGCGCCTCGGTCAATAGTTCGCCGCGTTGTTCGAGCAGCGCGAGGATTGCCTCGCGACTGGGGATCGGCCGTTCATAGCGCTGCGCTTCGCGCTCGGCATGGGGGTCATCCACCACGCCGACATCCACGCGCTGCCGCGACGGATCGAGCGCCGAACGCTTCGGTCGGGCACTGCCCGACTTCGGCGGTTTCGGGCCCCGTTTGGCGTCCTGCTTGCTGCTGCGCGGTTCTTTCTTTTTGGTCACATCCTTGCCTTTTATTGGTTTTATCAGGGTTCCGGACC
>NZ_JAELTQ010000199.1 GCF_016428905.1 Dyella sp. ASV24
CCCCCCCCCCCCCCCCCCCCCCCCCCCCCCCCCCCCCCCCCCCCCCCCCCCCTTTTTAGATGTGTATAAGAGACAGGTGTGTGGCTCTTCCGCGAAAACCCGACCGCACGGTTACTGGATTCCGGCCTGCGCCGGAATGACGATGAGGGAAATGAGTGCTCAAGCGAGATTTTGAGCAGACTCCAAACAAAAAAGCCGCGCTAAGCGCGGCTTTTTCTTAGAGCTTCAGGATCCGGATCCCGGCGGATCAGGCCGTAACCTGGCTGCGCGTTTGCACGTGCGGAAAACGTGCACGGATGGCACTGCGAATGCTGGGCAAATCCAGGCCTGCCATGGTAAGCACTTGCTCGCGGCTGCCATGTTCCAGATACACGTCCGGCAGGCCCAGGTGCAGGATGGGCTTGACGATGCCGTGCGCGGCCAGACACTCCGCCACGCCACTGCCCGCACCGCCGGCGACAGCATTGTCTTCCAGTGTGACGAACGCATCGTGTGTGCGCGCCAGCTCGAGGATCATCGCCTCGTCCAGCGGCTTCACAAAGCGCATGTTCACGAGCGTCGCATCCATCTCGGCGGCGATCTCCGCAGCCGGGGCGAGCATGGCGCCGAAGCTCAGCAGGGCGAGGCCGTGGCCGCGACGGCGCAGCTCAGCCTTGCCGATGGGCAACGTTTCCAGTTCTTGCTGCAGCGGCACGCCGGGACCGGTGCCGCGTGGATAGCGGATGGCTGCCGGGCCAGGATGCTCGAAACCCGTGGTGAGCATCATGCGGCACTCGTTCTCATCCGACGGCGCCATGATCACCATGTTCGGCAAGCAGCGCAGGTAGGTGAGATCGAAGCTGCCGGAGTGCGTCGCGCCATCCGGACCGACCACGCCAGCGCGGTCGATGGCGAACGTCACGTCCAGGTTCTGGATCGATACGTCGTGAATGGCTTGGTCGAAAGCGCGCTGCAGGAAGGTGGAATAGATCGCCACCACCGGCTTGGCGCCTTCGCAGGCCATGCCGGCGGCCAGCGTCACCGCGTGCTGCTCAGCAATCGCCACGTCGAAGTAACGTTGCGGGTATTCCTTGGAGAAGCGCACCAGGCCTGAGCCTTCGCGCATGGCCGGCGTGATGCCCAGCAAGCGTTCGTCGGCGGCGGCCTGGTCGCACAACCAGTCGCTGAAAATGTCGGTATAGGTCGGCTTGGACGGGCCGGACTTCTTCGCTAGGCCAGCCTGCGGATCGAACGGGCCGACCGCGTGGTATTCGATCTGCGCCTGCTCGGCGGGCGCGTAGCCCTTGCCCTTGGTCGTGATGACGTGCAGCAGCTGTGGGCCGGGCAGGCCCTTCACCGTGCGCAGCGCAGCGAGCAATTGCGGGATGTTGTGGCCGTCGATCGGGCCGGTGTAATGAAAGCCCAGCTCCTCGAACAGCGTGCTGGGCACGATCATGCCCTTGGCGTGCTCTTCCCAACGTTTGAAGAAGCGACCGAAGAACGACTGCCGGGGAATCGCTTTCTTCGCGCGCTCGCGCAGCGCGTTGAGGCGGCGGCTGGACATGGCGCGTGCGGCCATCTTGGTCAGTGCGCCGACGTTCTCGCTGATCGACATGCCGTTGTCGTTGAACACAACCAGCATGTCCGGCTCCACGTCGCCGCCGTGGTTGAGCGCTTCGAAGGCCATGCCGGCGGTCATCGCACCGTCGCCGATCACAGCGACGACCTTGCGGTGGTCACCCTTGCGCTGCGCGGCGATTGCCATGCCCAGCGCGGCTGAGATCGACGTGGAGGAGTGGCCCACGCCGAACGTGTCGTACTCGCTTTCCTCGCGGCGCGGGAACGGCGCCAGGCCGTCCTTCTTCTTGATCGTGGTGATGCGGTCGCGGCGGCCGGTGAGAATCTTGTGCGGGTAGCACTGGTGGCCCACATCCCACACCAGGCGGTCGTGCGGCGTATCGAACACGTGGTGCAAGGCCACTGTCAGTTCCACCACGCCCAGGCCGGCGCCGAAATGGCCGCCAGAACTGGCAACGGCTTCAATCAGGTACTGGCGCAGCTCATCGGCGACGGCCGGAAGATCGTCGTCAGCAACGTTGCGCAGGTCGGCCGGCGTCTCGATGGGCGCCAGATGGGGGTAGCGGGACAGGTCGTTCATTTGCGTATTGTTGGCCCTGTCAGGAGGCGGAGCAAGGGCGGCCGGATGAAAACTTGCGGACCGGTTCGCGCCGAGACACCGGCATGGTTGAGGGAGTGCTTCATCACGATGGTTCAGCCAGGGTCCCTCACGCAAGTGAAGGCAAGGCTTTCGTCTATCTACGACTCAGGTGGATTCCTGCTCGCCTGCCGATGGGCGGGGCGGTTGGGGTATCGGTGAGTATCGTCGCGCGGTGATACGCAGGACGTGTCGCGGTCAGGTCATGTGCTCGCGGCGGTCGCGCGGCAGGTGGTTGACCAGGAATTCCATCTGATCAGCCAGGATGTTGCGGTTGGACAGGATCAGGTGCTCCACCCAGCTCGGGCGGTAGGGCACCGCGAGCAGTGGCATGTTGGCTTGCTGGGGCGTGCGGTTGCTCTTGCGCAGATTGCAGGCAAGGCAGGCGCTGACCACGTTTTCCCAGGTGTCCTTGCCATGCTTGGAGATGGGCAGCACGTGGTCGCGGGTCAGATCGCCCCGGCTGAAGCGCTGCCCGCAATACATGCACAGATAGCGGTCGCGTGCGAACAGAGCGCTGTTGGTCAGCGCTGGCGACGGGTCGATCGCATGGTCTCGGCAGTGGCCGGTGCTGGCGACGATGGGGTGCAGGGAAAGCGTGCTTTGCAGACCGCTCAGGCGGTTCTGTCCGCCGTGGACGGTGATGCAGGGATCGCCCAGCGTCCAGGCGACGGCGTCGCGGACGTAGAGGCAAACGGCTTCCTGCCAGCTGATCCAGTCAAGAATTCGGCCGGCGGCATCCAACGACAGCACGCGGGTCGAATGAAGGTCGACAACGCGGCCAGGTACTTCCATCAGCATGCAAAACCGTCCTTCAACCCAGGGGAATGAACGTGCGGGCGCAGCAAATGCTCGTAACAGGGCCGAGGATAGACCAAATCCATGACAGAACACACGCAAATGACTGTCGGGGCAGGAGATAGGCTCAGACTTTCGGGTGTTCTCGTGCCAGCGGGAGCGCTGATATAGTGCTCGTTCATCTGTAGACCCGAGGCCGGGTTTGGGAGGGGGAGCCTGGGTGGCTACCCCGGCGCGGCTGGGCAGAGGTAGTCAACGTGGCTGAAGTACTTTTCTACGAGCGTCCTGTTCCGCTCAACCGCACGGAACACAAGGATCTGCGCATCAAGCCGATCCCGAACCTGAAGTTTGCGAGCACGGTGCATTCGGTGCCGCTGACGGGTGTCGAGTTTCCTGCAGCCGCGCGCGACTTGCCGATCCTGTTCGGCGGCCTGACGGTCGACAGCGCCGGTCCGCTGGCCCTGCTTGGCCTGCGCGAGAACGAGAACCTGTTTATCGATGCCGATGGCCGTTGGGACGCAAACGCGTACATCCCGGCCTTCGTGCGCCGCTATCCGTTCGTGCTGGCCGAAAAGCCGGCTGGCGCGGAAGGCGACGATTTCACCGTGTTCCTCGACGAAGCCTATGAAGGTTTCAACACGGCTGAAGGTGAAGCGCTTTTCAAGGACGACGGTAGCGAGACCGAAGTGCTGAACAACGCCGTGCGTTTCCTCGGCGAGTACCAGCAGCACGTGTCGCGCACGCAGTGGTTCATGGAACAGCTGCGCAAGCACAACCTGCTTGAGCCGCGGAACATCCGCCTCGAGAAGGACGGCAAGAGCATCAACCTCAATGGCCTGTTCGTGGTCAACGAGGAAAAGCTGCGTCAACTCGACGAGAAGACCGCGCACGAATTCCTGCGTGAAGGCGTGTACGGCTGGATCTACGCGCACCTGTTGTCGCTGGCCAACATCGACCGCGTGTCGCAGCGCCTCAGCCAGCGCGAGCAGGGCGAAGCGGTTCCTGCTTTGAAGAACTGATGGTCCCGACGCCACGGCACTGGTAAGTGCCGTGGCGTCTTCCGCCGGCGCGCCGGCGCCTTGCGGCTTTCTTCCGCCATGGTCCGGCGGGTCCGGACTTCCTCACGCCGCCCACGCAGGGGCGGGCGATATCCTTGACCTGGGAGCCAGGTACGCACCGTCTGCGGTGCGATCCCCATGCCGGGGCAAGCATGTCCGAGCAGAACAAACGTGTGGTGCTGTCCTACGTCGATGCGTTCAACCGCGCCGATCTGGATGGGGTGTGCGCCATGTTTGCGCCGGACGCCCTGATCTACGGCGCGCTGGGTTGGGGCGGGCTGGAGCGCGCGCGTCCGGTGTGGGAGCAGTTGATGCGTTGCTTTCAGATGAGCCTGGAAGTGGATGCGGTCGCTGCCGAAGGTGATCATGTGGTGGTGCGTTACACCGAGCGTGGCCGCTCGGTGCAGTCGTTTCTCGGTGGCCCTGTCACCGGCAGGGACTATGAACTGCCCGCGATGGAATGGTTTGTGGTGAAGGAAGGCCACATCGAACGTCGCTGGGGTGTTCGCGATACGGCGGCCATGTTTCACCAGATGGGATTGCCTGCACCTTGAGCGGTGGGTGCTTAGTCCTCGTAAGTGAGGCGAGGGCGCCAATCACTGCCGCGGCCTTCGGGCACGCAGTCCAGCACGTTCCACAGTGGCCAGATCGGATCGACGTGGCGTTGATCCTGACCCTCTTCGGCGGGTACGAACATCAGCTCACTGCACCAGGTGTGGTGGATCTGCCCATCGCGCCGCAGGAAGACGTTGAGCGCAGGTAGCTGGCTGCCATCGGCGGTTTCGCCGTGGTAGTCCCCGTTGTATGTGTTGTGCGCGGATGACAATAAGTGCAGGTGCCGCCAGCCGCGCTCGCGGGCGAAATGGCGGATGCGCTGGATGGGCGACTTGGCTACCACCGCCACATTCACGCGTTGGCGCAGGTGTGGCATTTCGCCGTCGAGCGCATCGAGGATCGACGAGCACGACGGACAGGGCGCCGACATCGCAGGGCCAAACATGAAGCTGTAGACGACCAGCGTGTCCTTGCCCTCGGCGAATAGGTCCGACAGGCGCGTCTGCCGCTCGATATCGGTGTCCAGGGGCGTGTCGCCTTCATCGTCGAAGTGGTAATCCACCGGAATCGCGCCGCCCAGGGGCAGTGCGCGTCGCAGCGCGGCGGTGGCTTCCGTCTGCCTGCGCAGCTCTATTTCGGCGCGCAGCAACCGGTTCCGCGCGACGCGGTAGGCGTGGCTTTCGCCGGGAAATCGAACGTTGTGCAATGACTCAGTCATGACTGTCTCCCGTCATGCGGTGGCCGCGCTCCATGCGGCCGGACGTGCGGCTCAGCGTACGGGCTTGGCCAGTCGCAACAGGTCCGCGGCGTAGCCTGCGCTTTCGTAGACGGCGCGCGCTCGCTCGTTACCTGGAAACACGGCCAGCGTCACCAGCTGGCAGCGGTGTTCGCGCGCCCAGCTTTCCGTGTGCTCAAGCAGCGCCCGACCCACGCCGCGCCCTTCGTAGGCTTGGGTGACGGCAAGATCCGAGATATGGCAGTTGCTGCGGCCGGTGAAGTAGTCCTGCGTCTTTTGCAGGTGGACGAAACCGACGGGCTCGCCATCGTCATCTTCCGCTACGAACAGGAAGCTGTTGGCGGGCTGTTCGTCCAGATGGCGTCGGAGTTCGTTGCGAATGCCTTCGATGCACTCGTGGCGTCGCCGCCACGGCGGCAAGGTGAAGTCCACGAAACGGGGCACCAGGCCGAGAATGAAATCGTCGTCGTCCTCGGCCAGACGAATCATGTACGTGGCGTCGCTCATGCGGAAACAACCGGCTTAGAGAGAGAAGTTTGTCGTTTCTACACCGACTTGAAGAGCAGTGGTAGTCCCGGAAGCGTGAAGAAAGTCGTGCGTGGGGAACGCCCTCCCAAAGAAAAAGGCCCCTCCGTCAGGAGGGGCCTTTTCGAGGCATCACATCAAGCAATAGCGGGAAGGGTATCCACGCCGGCCTCGATGGCCGCCTTGTGGGTCAGGCTGCGCGGCAGGATGCGGGCGAAGTAGAACTTCGCCGTGTCGCGCTTGGCCTGCTTGAACGCTTCCTGCTGGCTGCTGTTGGCCAGCGCAGCCACGTTGCGGGCCCACATGTAGGCGAGGGTGACGTAGCCGGAGTAGTACAAGTAGTCCATGGCGGCGGCGCCCAGCTCTTCCGGATTGGCCGTGACGCGCTGTGCCAGGGCCAGGGTGAGATCTGCCCATTCCTTGGTGTGCTTGGCGAGCGGCGCGATCAGGCTGGCCATGGCCGCGTCCTGCGCGTGCTGCTGGCAGAACGCCTGGATTTCCTGCAGGAACAGCTTGAAGCCAACGCCCTGCAGCTGGAGGATCTTGCGGCCCAGCAGGTCGGCGGCCTGAATGCCCGTGGTGCCTTCGTACAGCGTGATGATGCGGGCATCACGCACGAACTGCTCCACGCCGTTTTCGCCGATGTAGCCGTGGCCGCCATACACCTGCAGTGCTTCCTTGGTGCACTCCTGCGCGAGCTCCGTCACCACACCCTTGGCGATGGGGATCAGGAACGCGACCAGGTCGCTGGCCTGCTTG
>NZ_JAELTQ010000019.1 GCF_016428905.1 Dyella sp. ASV24
CCGCGCATGCTGGTGTCCGGCCCGCCCCTGGGCGCGACAGGCGGCCATGCCGATGGCACCACGGGTTTCTCACCGTGGATCGAGTTCCACGACGTCAATGGCGTGGCCGATGGCGTCGACGCTATCCGCCATCGCGTGCGAGAGAACGTCAAGCACGGTGCCGACGTCATCAAGTTCATGGCGAGCGCCGGCGTGCTGAGTGCGGAGACCTCGGTGGGTGCGCCGCAGTACTCGCAGGAAGAAATGAACGCCGTGGTCGACGAAGCGCATCGCTGGGGTAAGAAAGTCGCCGCGCACGCGCATGGTGCCGAGGCCATCAAGATGGCCATTCGCGCCGGCGTGGATTCGGTGGAGCACAGCAGCCTGATCGACGACGAAGGTCTGAAGCTTGCCAAGCAGCACGGCACGTATCTGGATTTCGATGTGTACAACGACGACTACATCCTCAGCGAGTACTCCAAGAAGGGCTTCCCGGCCAGCACCATCGAGAAGGAAAAGATGGTGGGTCGCCTGCAGCGTGAGAACTTCCAGCGTGCGGTGAAGGCCGGTGAAAAAATGACCTTTGGCACCGACGCTGGCGTGTATCCACATGGCTGGAACGCCAAACAGTTTGCCGTGATGACCAAGTGGGGCATGACGCCCATGCAAGCCATCCAGGCCGCCACGGTGACGGCCGCTGATCTGCTCGGCATGACCGGCAAGGTGGGCGCGTTGGCGCCAGGTTATTACGCTGACCTCATCGCGGTAAGCGGTGACCCGCTCAAGGATGTATCTCAGCTTGAGCACGTGGGGTTCGTGATGAAGGGCGGCGACGTCGACAAGAACGAGATCGCGCGTTGATCGTGCACGGACGCGGCTATCGCATCCGGTAGCCGCGACGCTTCAGTTGCTCGCCAATTTGGCGGCGGCAGCGATAAGCATGCCGCCGGACGCACCTTCCACACAGCGCCGTCCGCGATCGCTCAATCCGCCCGCCTTGCCGGTTCGTGCGAGCACCACACTCAATGCGCTGTATACCAGCGCGCACAGCGCGATAAAGATGGCCGACAACAGCATCGCCTGCAGCGCGACGGCGTGTCCCGGATGTACAAACTGCGGCAACATCGCGAAGTAGATCATCATGCCCTTGGGATTAAGTGCCGCGGTAACAAAGCCACGACGTAGCTGCGACGCTACGTGTGCGGCTGGCAGTGCGATGTGCCCCGACCGCATGGCCGAACGCAACAAGCGCACTGCGAGATAAATCAGATACGCCACGCCCGCCCAGCGCAGCGCCTGGAACAACACCGGCGAGGCGGCAATCACTGCGGCAAGACCGAAAGCCACCAGCAATGAATGCAGTACATAGCCGGTGCACACGCCGGCTGTCGCGCGCAGCCCGGCGCGGGCATCGCCGGAGATAGCCTGCGATGCGATGTAAAGCATGTCCGGCCCCGGCACGCAGATCAGTGGGAGCACCGTGGCGACAAAGAGCAGCAGCGTGTGGATGTCCATGCCCACAGGCTACGCGGCCACGCCCGGCATAGGGTGCCAAATAGCGCGCTGACAGAGCGATGTTTGGCATATCATGCCAATCTCTTCGCCAAGAGTGACGCATCATGCCAATACGGCTGGATGAGACCGACAAGCGCATCCTGCGCGCCTTGCAGGAGAACGCGCGGCTGCCGAATACCGACCTTGCGAACGAAGTGGGGTTGTCGCCATCGCCCTGCCTGCGCCGGGTGAAGTTGCTGGAAGAAGCGGGCGTTATCGAGCGCTATGTCACCGTGCTCGATCCCTCCAAGGTGGGCGCGGGGCTCACGCTGTTCACGCGCGTATGGCTGACCGCGCAGGACGCCGACACTATCGAGCAGTTCATCCGTGCCATGCAGCGACTGCCGCAGGTGATGGAGTGCTACATCATGCTGGGCGAAAGCGATGCACTGCTGCGTGTGGCGGTGGCCGACCTCGACGATTACCGGCACTTCCAGTCCACCCATCTCACGCGCGCCAACGGCATCCAGAACGTCAAAACCGACATGCCCAGCCAGGTGGTCAAACGCACGTACGCATTGCCCCTGTAACCTCTCGTCTTCTCGATGCGTGGATGATCTCCGCGCTACGCTGTTCGTTCGCCAGGCTCGTTACCGAGGTGTTCCATGGAAGCACGTCCGCCGGTTCCCCCTTTTACCGCCGAAACCGCTGCACAGAAAGTACGCCTGGCTGAGGATGGCTGGAACAGCCGCGATCCCGCTCGCGTGGTGTTGGCGTACTCGCCGGATACGTATTGGCGCAATCGTGCCGAGTTCGTTCATGGTCGCGACGAAGCGCAGGCCTTTCTTGCACGCAAGTGGAATCGCGAGCTCGACTATCGCCTGATCAAGGAGCTATGGACGTTCGCCGGCCATCGCATCGCGGTTCGCTTTGCCTATGAATGGCACGACGACTCCGGCCAGTGGTATCGCAGCTATGGCAACGAAAACTGGCAGTTCGACGAAAACGGGTTGATGACGCATCGCCATGCGTCCATCAATGACCTGCGTATCACTGACGCCGAACGTAAATACCACTGGCCACTCGGGCGTCGACCGGATGACCATCCAAGCCTGAGCGAGCTGGGTTTCTGATGACAGCGTTGCTGGCGGCGTTTCGATCATCACCACGAGGAGCGGGGAGATGAGCAAGCAGGAGTCGGGCATCAACCTGGAAGCGGTACCCAGTGGCGATGGCTGCGAGGAGTGCCTGAAGAGCGGTGGCTGGTGGTTCCATCTGCGTCGATGTGCCGAATGCGGTCACATAGGCTGTTGCGACAGCTCACCTCATCAGCACGCCAGCAAACACTTTCATGCCACCGGCCACCCGGTCATCGCCAACTTCGAACCGGACGACCGCTGGTTTTACGATTACCGCACAAGCGATGCGTTTTACGGCCCCGAGTTGCGTCCGCCGCTGTTCCATCCGCTGGATCAGCCCACACCCGGCCCGAAAGGCAAGGTTCCGAAGAACTGGGAAGACCTTTTGAACTGAGCGATTAGCAGGATTCGCACGCGGTCATTTCGTCATCGCGGCGATCCATCGCCATCGACACGAACCACAACAACAAGCCACCCAGAGCGAGACCACTGCCCACCCAGCCCGGTGAGGTCCAGCCGTAGCCGTGCGCAATCGCCAGGCCGCCAAGGAAGGGGCCGAGTGCATTGGCTGCGTTGAATGCGGAATGGTTGAGCGAGGCGGCGAGGCCTTGCGCGTCACCGGCTACGTCCATCAAACGTGTCTGCAGCACCGTGCCCAGGGCACCGCCCATGCCGATCAGAAACACGATGGCGCCCAGCGCCCACACATTGCCAGCGGTAAACGGGAACACGGCCAGCGTCAGCATGCTCCACACCAGCAAGCCGCCCGCCGTGCGCATCAGCGCGCGATCGGCAAGCATCGGCACCACCAGATTGCCCAGCGTCATGCCGATGCCGAACACGCCCATCACCCAGGGCACGGCATCCAGCGACATATGCGTCACCTTGAGCAGGATGTCCGCGAGATAGGTGTACACGGCAAACAGGCCGCCAAAACCGATCGCGCCGATGCCCAGTGTCATCCACACCTGCGGGCGCTTCAGCGCGCCGAGCTCACGCAGCGGGCTCGCCTTGGCGTCGGCAGGCGTATTCGGTGCAAAGGCGTACACCGCGATCATGGTGGCAACGCCGAGCAGGGCCACCAGCGCGAAACTCCAACGCCAGCCCACCGCTTGGCCCAGCCAGCTTGCCAACGGCACGCCGACGATGGTGGCGCAGGTAAGGCCCAGGAACATCTGGCCCACGGCACGCGTACGGCGATTGGCGGGCACCAGCGAGCTGGCCACCAACGCCGCCACGCCGAAGTACGCGCCGTGCGGCAAGCCGCTGAGAAAACGGAATACCAGCATCCAGTGATAGCTGGGCGACAGGCCAGTGAGCCCGTTGAACACCGTGAACATCGCCATCAGCATCAACAGCAGCCCGCGACGTGGCAAGCGCGCGCCGAGCACGGTGATCACCGGAGCACCCACCACCACGCCTAGTGCATAGGCACTGATGGCATGGCCGGCGGTGGGTGCATCGATGCCCAGCCCCTGCGCAAACAGCGGCAGCATGCTCATCGTGGCGAACTCGGTCGTGCCGATGGCGAAGCCACCCACAGCGAGCGCAAGGATGACGAGCCCAACGTGGGGAACGCGAATGGGCGGGGTGCCCGGATCAAGAGCGGGTGCGGAAGCGGACATGGGGAATGCTCGGGCCTTGGGGAGAGGCGCAGTGGTGCGTTGCAGCATCGAGAGCATAGCGCCTGAGGGGCGCTGAGGCCAGCCGCACGCCTACATCGTGTCGATCATTGAATCGCCAGAAAGGCGCAAGCCGCGCGCCTCACCTGCGGGGCAGGCTGCATTTTCCTAGGAGGCGTATCGCGCCTCCCGTCCCATCCACAACCCACGGACCGAAAGGTGGAGGCGATATGCGCAAGTACGCATGGATAGGCTTCATGGCCGCCTGGTGGTGTTGCGCCGGCGCGGCGTTGGCGACCACCGGAACCGCCAATCTGCTGAACCGACAGGCGCGGCCCTGGCAACCGGCGCCTCCGGCCGAACAGATACCGATCTGGCCGGACGGCCTAAAGATCGCGCCGCCTTCCATGCCGGGCGAAGAAGACTTCGGCACCAGCACGCAACCGCTGGCCGGTTTGCCCGTTACCGTGGTCGAGCACGTGTCGCGCCCGACCATGACCATCTACTCGCCCAAAGGGAACAACACCGGCGCGGCGGTAGTGGTATTTCCCGGCGGTGGCTATCGCGTTCTTGCCATTGATCTGGAGGGCACCGACATCTGCGATTGGCTCACCTCGCGCGGCATCACTTGTGTGCTGTTGAAATACCGCGTGCCTGGCTCCGGCCCGTACTACAACGAAGAGTGCAGCTGCGCGAAGCAGCCCACCGTGCCCATGGCGCTACAGGACGCGCAGCGAACCATCGCGCTATTGCGTGAGCGTGCGCCGAGCTTGGGTGTCGATCCGCACAAGATCGGCGTGGTTGGTTTCTCTGCCGGCGGACGCATGGTGGCGGATGTCAGCAATCACACCAAACTCAGCTACAAGCCCGTCGATGACGCGGACAAGCAAAGCGTGCGGCCGGATTTCGCCATGGCGCTCTATCCCGGTCACTTGTGGAAAGGCCCTGGCATCACGCTCAGGCCGGACGTGAAGATCGATCCGCACGCACCGCCTACGCTCATCGTCCAGGCGGGCGACGACCCAGTGGACGACGTGCGCGAATCGGTGACGTACTACGTCGCGCTACAGCAGGCAGGCGTGCCGGTGGAAATGCACTTGTACGCGCACGGTGGCCACGCGTTCGGCGTCCGCAGCACGCCCAACCCGATCACACAGTGGCCAACCTTGGCCGAGGCCTGGATGAGCAACCTGGGCGTCCTTGCCGCGCCAGTGCACTGAAGCCGTCATCGCGATGCCCGGCGCAGCGTGCAGCGTCGGGCATTACCAGATGAAGGGAAGAAACCGTTTCACCTTCGATGCGTACTGCCGATAGTCGGGAAACGCTCCAGCAAGCGCTTGCTCCTCGACCCGGATGCGAAAGAAAAATGCAGGCAAGGTAACGAGGGACAACAGGACGAGCGCAATCACATTGCCAAGCGCCAACCCCAGGCCGACAAACGCCAGCCAGCCGCCGAAGTAACCTGGATGGCGAACGAAGCGATAAGGGCCCGCGATCACCAGCTGGTGATCGCTTTGCACGGCGACGTTCGCGGAGAAAAACTTCCGCAACGTCCACATGCCCGCCCAACGGATGCAGAACCCGCTGACCATCACCACCACGCCGAGGATCTTGGTCATCGGAGCAAAGGGCGCGTTACCCACGCCGAAAAAGTAAAGCGCGATGGACAGCCATGGAAGAACCATGTTGCTGGTGGCCAGGATAAGCAGTGAGCGGTGATCCACATTCGCGCCGCTTCGATCACGAGCCGGACGGAGAATCAGGCCCTCCGAAAAGAACCAGAGGGCAAAAAGCGCTATGGCAACGGACTCGACCTTCATGGCATCCCCCATGATTCAGGTACCACATCGTGGCATGGCCGAAGCCCGGAAGGCTCGGCCCTCTCGATAGCTGGCGCATGATAACCCCTGTAGGGGGCATTGCTCAGGACGGCAATATTTGGAGCGAACCATGGGCTTGCATAACGATGACCGATGCGGCCGAAGTAGCATCCTTTGTGGTGTCTGGGGAAACGTAGGTACGAGTCAAGTCAGTCACGGCAGCGTAGGCCGGCGGGGCTTGTCAGAAACACAAGCCGCAGGCAGGCTTGCGCGCGTCAGCTTCTGATCCAAAGCGGACAGCGTATGCCACGGGGACATCGGGTGATGCACCGCTTGTGTAAGGTCACGGTCCTTTCAACTTTCGGTCATTGGCGGCATGCCGCCTGGATGGAACGATGGTTCGCAAGATGCGTCCATCAGCGTTATATCTCGAGGGAAGCGAACAACCATGTCGATGCACGAGCGGGACATTGACGAATCAACGCTATCGGCCATCCGCCGACGTTACGAGGGTCTTAGCGATGAGGCGCTGGCCGATATTGCGTCCCGTGATCCTGAGGACTTGTCTCTTGAAGCAAGGGCGGCCCTTGAGGCGGAGCTGAAGGAACGCGACAAGGCCATGGTCGAGCGACAGGCCGAGGCCATTCGCGACCAGAGGAAGGCTGCGATCGACCGGGCGAATGCAGCCGTTCCGGAACACCGGTGGGATACGCGAGGAAAGGCGACGCCTGCGTACGAGCAGACGATAAGGATTGCTCGTTGGTTGGCGTTCGTTCCAGCCGCCTGGCAGGCCGCGCATGTGCACGGCTGGATCCTTCACTTCTTTGGCGTGGAGAAAGTCGGTGATGTAATGGCGCTTAATGATGGTGATCTACTGGCTTTCGGTGTTGCCGGATTCCTTACGCCCCTTGTCGCCATCTCAGTGGGTGCGTGGGTCTGCCCCGCCAAGCGAAAGTCGCTGCCGGTGTTTGTCCTGTCCGCGCTATGCATCGTGGGCGCAGCCTATTCGTTGCATATGCTCTCAAGGTCGGGAGCGCCAGATGCACTACGCCATCTGTTTGGCCTGGGTGCCATCGTGACGATGGCGGTTTCGGTGATGGCCGCCGGCGTGTTCTGGTTGGCCCCCTGGCGAAAGAAGCCACTGCCCCGTGTCACGCCGCTTCATGTGGGTGATTAAAAAGGCGAGGGTTGGGTAAGCACCGGCGACGCACATTGCGCGACGTCTTTCAGCAAATATATTCTGCTGTCGTGGCCAACGGGAGGGGACATGCTGCGTCTATGCTGCATTGGGGTAGGTCTTTTGCTGGCGGGTCAGGCGCTGGCTGACGGTTGCAGCCTGAAGGACTACGGCACCTTGCCCGTGGAGATGGTGGGAAACCGCGCCACGACCACGGTAAAGATCAACGGGAAAGACACCCGTTTCATCATCGATACCGGCGCCTTCTTCAACATCATGTCGAAAGCCAATGCAGAATCGCTTGGGCTTTCGCTGCAACCCGCACCCTTCGGCTATCGCGTCAGTGGTATCGGCGGATCTGCGGATATCCAGCAGGCGCATGTCAAGGAATTCGGCATACTCGATACCACGCTCAAGAACGTCGATTTTATCGTGGGTGGCACCGATGCGGGCGATGGGTTGCTTGGCGCCAATCTGCTTGATATCGCCGATCTGGAGCTCGACCTGGCGCACGGAAAGATCACGCTGTTCAAAGTGGATGGATGTGAGCACAGCTCGCTGGCGTATTGGGCGAAGGATGGCAAGTACAACCTCGCCGATCTCGATCCGTCCGAAAACCAGTACGACAGACGCACCTTTGTCAGTGTGACCATTAACGGCAAAAAAGTGAGGGCGGTGCTCGATTCGGGTGCCATGGCCACCGTGCTGAGTCGTGACGCCGCCGAGCGGGCCGGCATCGATTTGAATGGGCCGGATGCGAAAGCGGGCAGCAGGAGTATCGGCGTGGGTTCCAAGCCGGTGAAGACGTGGACCGTGAAGGTGGACGCGTTCACCGTAGGCACGGAGACCATACAGCACAGCCAAATGCAGGTGATTGACGGAAGGATGGGCGGCGACACTGAGATGTTGCTCGGCGTCGACTTTCTGCTTGCCCATCATATGTTCATCGCCAACAGCAAGAAGAAGGTCTACTTCACCTACAACGGTGGGCGCGTGTTTACGTTTGCCGCCGCTTCAGAAGATGGCGACAAGCCCAGCGCGGATGCGAATGCTGGCCAGGTGGGCACCGCCACCAAAAACGCGAGCGATTACGCGTTGTCGGGCCAGGCGCATCTGTCTCGCGGCGAGTTCAATGCCGCGGTGAACGACCTGGATGAGGCGATCCGTCTGGCGCCGGATCAAGCGGCCTACTATGTCGCTCGCGCGAGAGCGCATCAGGCGAGCAAGCAGCGGGATGCGGCGCTTGCCGATCTGGACAAAGCGCTGAGTCTGGATCCAAAGAACGCTGATGCGTTGGTGCTGCGCGCGGGGCTTAGGATCATGCGGAAGGATCGCGCAGGCGCGACCAGTGACGCGATGGCGGCCAGCGAGTTGGCGCCGGCTGGCTCCACGCTGGCGCGTGCGATTGCCGGTCTCTACATCGAGCTCGACCAGCCCGCTGCTGCATTGCCATTGCTTGACGACTGGATTCGCTTGCACAAAGACGATGCCATGCTCGGTTCCGCACTCAATGAGCGCTGCTGGGCACGAAGCCTGAGCAATCAGGTGCTCGACGACGCGCTGAAGGATTGCCGCAAGGCGATACGGCGTGATGGTGAGAATCCGGCCTATCTGGACAGTCTCGGCTTGGTCGAGTTGCGACTCGGTCAGTATCCGGAGTCGATCAGCGCATACGAGAAGGCGGTCGCCCAGCACCCCGATTCCGCATGGTCGCGCTACGGTCTTGGCCTGGCCAAGGTCCGCAGCGGTCAGATGGATGCAGGCCGTGCGGATCTGGCCCAAGCGCACACGCTCGATCCGGAGATCGAGACGCGAGCGGCCAAGTATGGTTTGACTGCGCCAAATCCGTAGCTCGCGCGTCGCGCAAGCGGAGGCCAGATCCGCTTGCGGGATTCATTGCGCGGAATGTACGGGGGATCCGCTGCCGACTCAGGTCAGGTTTCCTCTGCCATAGATGTAGAAATCGGCCAGTGAGCCCGTGTCGTTGTCGCCGGTGTAGGGGTGCCGGTTGGGTATATGGCCTAGCAGTCGCCAGCCTGGTGCGTTTGCACGTACCCATCGACTGAACTGGCGATGGCGTACATGTGCGGTCTGCGGTTGCGCTTCATCCTTGTCGGACGAGTAGATCACCACATAGTCCCGCGCAGCGGCGAACAGGGTTTCCATGTACGTTTCATACACCGCGTCTTCGGTCAGGTGGTAGATCACGTCCAGTGATAGCGCGAGCTGGGCGGTCTGTCCTGCATAGTCGTGCACCAGCATGAACGCTTTGCCGGCATCACCGGCAAAGCGTCGGGTGCAGCCTTCGACCGCATGTGGACTCACGTCCAGGCCGAGATAGGACGGGTACTTGGCCAACGTCAATTGGTTGCCATCGCCGCAGCCGAACTCGATGACGTCGCGAATGTCATGGCTGGCGACAAAGTCATTCAGGATTTCCGCCTTGAACTCCGCGAGGCAGTTGTATGAGCCTGCGCCAGAGTTGCCGCCGTCGCGGTATCGGTTGACCCAGTAGTCCTCCGATCCATGAAAAGGTTTGGGAGGATGAAACCAACGCCGATAGACGTTGCGGGCCGCAGGGCCGATCACGGGGATTCGGCTGATCAGGTTCTTCATAACAGCGCTCCAGTCACGTGAAGATCTGTGATGTCGCCCGAATGGTTACCCCGATCCCACACGTGGCGCCGGTGTTGTTGCTTCGTCGGTGCGATGAAAGTGCGTGGACGGTGACTCTGGTTGCCCGGCACCACGCATCTCATCAAAAGGTGACACGGTTATACGTGGGTCGATGTCGTTGAGCGGGTATGTCGCCCGTTGAGGTTGGCGTAGGGTGTGTAGTGAAGCATCCGCTCTCGACCCGAAGCGGACCCCAAAGATAGTCGGTGTGGAGGGAATGCTGATGAACCGCAGCCTTCTGGCGTTGGCTTTCACGTTGCTCGTCATGAGTGCCATGCTGTTCTTGCCCGCAGGAACGTTCAGCTGGATGCGCGCATGGGTCTTCGGCTGCGTATTCACCTTGGAGGTGCTTATCGCGACAGCGGTGCTCTGGCGAGTGAACCCCGAGATCTTTGTGGCGCGTTCACGCGTGCAGCCCGGCACCATGAAGCTCGACTACGTGTTTATCACCATCGCCCTGACTGGATTCATCGCGATATTTCCGGTGTCTTCGTTCGACTATCGGCACCAATGGGCGCAGACACCTGCATGGCTGACCTGGGCGTGCTATGTGCCCTTTTCGTTGGGGTTTGCCGTTGCAACGTGGGCACAGGCGGTCAATCGTCATTTTGAACCGGGCGTTCGCATTCAGAACGATCGTGGCCACACCGTGATCGACACCGGACCTTATGCGATCGTCCGCCACCCTGGCTACATCGCGAGCTCCATTCTGGCGATAAGCATCCCGCTTTGTCTTGGTTCCTGCTGGGGTTTGCTTCCCGCATTTGTCTTTGTACTCGCGCTGATTCCGCGAACCTTGTTCGAGGAGCGGGTGCTTAGCCATGGCCTGGTGGGCTACAACGCGTACAAAGCGCGGGTCAGATATCGATGGATACCAGGCATCTGGTGACGCAAGACGCTATCCCGTGCGCTAGTCAGCGGAGTTTTCCTCGGCGACCAATCGATCGAGATTGGTGTTAAGGCGTGTGAGCAAGTCCACGAGCAATTCCATCTCATGCTTGCTGAATCCGCTGAAGGCCTCCTTGTTGCCACTATCCAGGGCCTGGCGGACTTTCGGGACCTTTGCCAAGGCGCGCCGGGTCAGGGAAACCAGGCTGCTTCGGCCATCCTGCGGATCTGGCTGGCGCTGGATCAACCCATCTCGCTCCATGCGCGAAAGCATCTGCGCCATGGACGGTTGCTCAATCTTCGCCAACGTCGCGAGCTGCTTCTGGGACATCGCCCCGCCGTCGCGCAGCATGTAAAGCACCGGCATCTGGCCGATGGCGAAACCGAGTGGTTTGATCTGGCGATCGCCCAGCCGGGCAAAGCTGCGCGACGCCATATTGATCAGTGGGGCGGGGTTGCCGAACAGGGTCCAATCCATGGTGCTTGACATATACATAGCTGCCTATATTGTTACATAGGTTCCAATGTATATCTCAAGACGGGTATTGTCGATGACTCATCAATTGCGTATTGCCATTGTTGGAGGAGGGCCAGGCGGCCTCGCTCTGGCTCGCATTCTCGCCGTAGGCGGCATCGCGGCCACCGTGTTCGAGCGCGAAGCCCATGCCAGGGTTCGGCCGCAGGGCGGCACGCTCGACCTGCATGCCGATTCCGGCCAGTTGGCGCTGCGTCGCGCCGGCCTTGAGCGTGAGTTCCTAGCCATCGCCCGTTACGAGGATCAGGGCAGCCGCCTGTGCGACAAGTCGGGCCACATCCTGTTGGCCGACGACGATGCGAGCGCCGGCGACCGCCCGGAGGTGGACCGCACGGCGCTGAGGGACATGTTGCTTGCCTCCTTGCCTTCGCAAACCGTGCGATGGGATCACCCAGTCACGCGAGTTCAACCGAACGCCGATGGAACTTATGACGTCGTTTTCGCGCATGGCGATAGCGAGACTTTTGATCTGGTGGTGGGCGCGGAGGGTACCTGGTCCACGGTGCGTCCGCTGGTGTCGCGTTATGAGCCTCAGTACTCAGGGCTGACCTTTATCGAGTTCGGTCTGGATGACGTAGATACCCGACACCCTGAGCTTTCATTGCTGGTGGGTCGTGGAAAGCTTGGCGCAGAAGGCAATGATGGGCGCGCACTCATCGTGCAACGCAATGGTGACGCCCATCTTCGCGGCTACGCCATCTTCCGCGTGCCTTCCGATTGGGCCGCAAAGCATTTCGACTTCTCGTCGCCCGCAGCGGCGCGGGAGCGCCTTATCGCCGAGTTCGATGGTTGGACCAACTCATTGCTCGATCTGATTCGCGCGAGCAATGACGTGATGGTCTCGCGCCCCATCTACGCACTGCCCGTAGGCCACCACTGGGCGAATCGCGCGGGCGTGACGCTACTGGGCGATGCCGCCCATGTGATGTCGCCTTTCGGCGGCGAAGGCGTGAACGCCGCACTGCTCGATGCGGCCGAACTGGGGCGTCACTTGATCGACCATCGCGATTGGAAGTCCGCCGTCAGCGACTATGAGAGCGAGATGTTCGCTCGCGTCGTGGAGGCCGCCAAGAGCTCTGCCGAGGCCGCGGCTACGGAGCTGTCGCACATCGCGTTAAGCCTGAGCCTTGAGGTCATGCAAGAGCACATGCATGGACGCGCAGGCGGCTGAAAGCGAATCACTTGCCCGCGGACCCTTCCGAGGCCTCGTGGCGTTGTATTTTTTCCAGTATGCGGCGGAGGTGCGCGAGGTCGGTGTCCGATAGCTGCTGCACAGCGGCTGGCGCATCGTCGCGCACCGTGCGGTGCATCAGGTCGATGAGCTTTCGGCCGGCGGGCGTGAGGGACACCAGTTTCGCGCGCCGGTTGTCTGGATGCGGTTGGCGCTGGACCAGGCCGCGATCCTCCAGATCATTCACTGCGACGGTGGTGGCCGGTGCGTCGTAGCCGGTCATGTCGGCCAGCTGTTTCAGCGTTACCGGTGCGTCGGCCAGCCGCCATAAGACGCGCACACGGCTAAAGGGTAGCCCAGAGACTTCGCTCACCTTGCGGCGCCACTCGCCGCGGTTTTCCCACACCAGCCCAACCATCATCTGCCAGAGATGGTCTGCTTCACTCCCACTTGTGCTGTGCCGAGTCATGCAGGCGCTCCCGTGGGCGCTTCTTCCAGAAGATGCGCTGCATGCCGGGTGGTATCGCGCGCCCACGGCGTGTTGGACAACCATCCCAACAACAACACGGTGGTGCCGCCGCCCGTCATCAACCACCAGAACGGGTGCGAGGCCTCCGCGAATCCGTCATGCATATGCGAGCCAAGAATGGTGCCCGCGAGTGCGACACCCAGCGAGGCGCCGATCTGCCTGCTTGTCGAGGCCACCGCCGCTGCGAGGCCAGCCTGCGCTTTGGGCATGCCCGACACGGCCGTGTTGGTGATGGGCGCATTCACCATGCCGAAGCCAACGCCGAAGATCACATAGATCAGCAACAGCCATGGCAGCGGCGTCGTGGCGGTGAGCTGCGTCATCATCACTGCGCTGACGATAGTGGCGATGCCGGAGGCCAGCAGCGATGGCCGTGTGCCATACGAGCCGACCAGACGCCCGGAGAGTGGCGAGCAAAGAATGGTTGCCGCCGCGAGCGGCAGCGTGCACAAACCGGTTTGGAAGGCCGACAGGCCACGTACACCTTGCAGATAAAGCGTGTTGAGGAACAAGAAGCCGGAGAATGCCGAGAAGCTGCACACGGCGATCACCGTGGCGCTGCTGAAGGGCGCGCTGCGAAAGAACCGCACATCGATCAACGGTTCATGACGCCGGGGTTCATAGACAAGCAGTGCGATCAACGCAAGCGCGGCGGTAGCGAACAAGCCGACGATGGTCGTCGAACCCCATCCGGCGTGGGGGCCCTCAATGACTCCGTAGGTCACCGTAGCGAGGATGGTGAATACCAGCAGCTGTCCGATCGGGTCCACGCGCCGAGGCTTGGGCGCTTTGGATTCGGGAATGTAACGCGCCGCCAGCAGCATCGCCGCCGCACCCACAGGCAGGTTGACCCAGAAGATCGAGCGCCAACCGACACTTTCCGTCAGTGCGCCGCCGATAACGGGGCCCAGTGCCATCGATACACCGGCCACCGCCCCCCAGATACCGATGGCGCGGGCGCGCTCCTTTGGCTCATGGAACGTGTTGGCGATGATCGACATGGCGACCGGATTGAGCATGGTCGCGCCCAGCGCCTGCACGACGCGGAACGCGGCCAGCCCATAAATATTCGGTGCAAGGCTGCATAGCAGCGAGCCGAGCATGAACAGCGCCATGCCTGACTGGAATACGCGACGACGCCCGAAGCGGTCGGCCATCGAGCCCGCCAGCATCAGCAGGCTGGCCACCACCATGGTGTAGGCATCAATCACCCATTGCAGCCCGGATATCGACGCGCCTAGATCGCGCCGGATCGCAGGCAGCGCGACATTCACGATGGTGGCATCCATCGCCACCATCAGCAGGCTCAGGCAGCAAATGCCCAGGATGAGGTTCGGATGGGTTGCCGGCCGCCCATTGGGGACAATAGTTGTATTCATACAACTATTGTGGATTGACAATTATCTTGCGTCAATGGGCGCCAGGTCTGTGGTGATGAGTGCATAGCAGCCAACGCTCCCTGATTTCATGAAGCTGACAGGTTTGGAGGAGCGGGTGACCGAGACCTGCTTGCTGCTGGCCGTGTGCCTCACACCTCGATTTGTCCAGAGGGGCCCTTGTTGGGCGTGGGCGACTGGTTGCATCGTAGTGCCGATAGGAACGCCATCAGCCAAGGAGTACTGCCATGTGGATCGCACGTTGGTATGGGCTAGCCGTATTGACCCTGTTTCTTATACCTGTTGCGGGAGCAAGGGCAGACCAGGCGTGGGCTGGCTGGTCCTGGGGACGGGCGGGTCGAACGGGCATCGGCATGAGTACGGGTGGTGCTGTCCCACTACCGCCCGGTGGCTATCTTCTTCCTGATCGGCTGAAGCCATCTGACGCGGCTGATGCAGGCGATTTCTCGATTGGCAGTGACTTGATCCGCAGAGGCATCACTCAGCCATCTGATAGTGGCCGATGGACACCGGGTGCGATGGCTTGCGTTGGGGCGCAATGCCAACTCTATTCCCCAGGGCAGGCGGCGGCCCTGTTCGGCTACCAGGACATGGTTCACATGGGTGAGAAGCGCCACGAGATCCATCGTGCTTTCGAAAGGAAGTCCGATCGGAAGGAGAGGGACGATCGCGCTGGCCACTGAGCCCCGTTTGTCATGAGGGGTTTGCGAGCACGGCCAATACCCGTTGGACTTTCATCGCGCCATGGACGCTGTTCCAAGGATTGCAGTCGCGTGGATTATCTAGACATGTGAAATGCGCATCGCGCGTGTCGTAGCGGAATGCAGGCGAGCCCGTCCGATTTCCGCGTGACATCTTCCTAGTGGTCGCGACGCCCGCGTTAAACGGAGAGCGTGGGTTAATGAGGTTGCATTTAATGTTCATTAATAAAACCGCGCAAGTTCATGCGTCACATATCTCTTTCGAAGCGGTTTGGGTCGGTGGTTCAAAGAAACATTCATCGTCAGCGTAGACACTTCCGCGATGGTGAGTTGTCACTAATCTGTCGTAGAGCGCGCAATTTATTGCGCTGATCCGCAAGTTGCAGATCGGCCTGGCAACCACGTAATGTCTGCGGACGTAGCCGCTTTTCATGTTCGAATCGGAATCGACATGCTTCTCCGCCATTGCATTGGAAGCCCGCGGGCTGTCTCCCCCATCAGCCCGATCATCCCCAAGTCCGCAGGTCCCTGATATAGGCACTCGTTAGCGATGTGCATGTAAAGCCGTGGTTATCAACCAGGGTTTGATACTGCGCGCCTTTTAGAAATAGTTGGATACATTCGGGTATTCGACGTCTATATGCTGCGATTTAAATGTTCATTTCGAACATTTAATGGATAGCTATTGCCAGATCGAAACGAACGTAAATGGTTCGCCCATAGGGAAGGGCGCGCTTGGACCTGGACGTGATTGAGAAGAACCATGGACGGACACCTGTTTCGCCTTGAGGCAGTGGACGCGAGGCGTCGCTCCCATTTTGGAAACGTACGACTGGCGACACCTCTCTCTCATTCGGTCTGGGCGATTGTGGCGGCCGGCACGCTGATCATCGTATGCGCCTGGCTCGTGATGGGCCATTACACGCGAAGGGAGCACGTCAATGGAGCGCTCGTTCCCAAGGCAGGCCTGATCAATCTGAGCGCACGTGGTGCTGGAACCGTTACCTCCATCCAGGTAGCTGATGGCAGCGCGGTGCACGCAGGTGACCCCATTTTGGTTCTGTCTGGTGAATTGAGCAGCGTTGCGCTCGGCGACACCGATGCTCACGTGAGTGATGAGTTGCGGGGTCAGGCACAAAAGTTGGACGAGGACGCCGCAAACGCTTTACGCATAGCAGGCCAACAAGAGCACGACCTTCAAGAACAGCAACGATGGTTGAAAGGCCAGCTGGCAGAGATCGATCAAGCATTGGCGATACAACGACGCCAGGTGGAGAGTGATAACAACTTGCTGGAGCACATCCGGCCTCTTGTGAATCAGGGTTACGTTTCCAAGTTGCAGATACAGGATCAGGAAACGCAGGCGACGAACGCTGAGGTTCAGGTCAAAGCGCTTGCGCGCGAACGCGATGAACTCACGCAGCAATTCAGCAGCGTGGGCTATCAGTTGCAACAGCTGCCACTCGCCACCCTTGCAAAGGTCAATGATCTGCATCGTCAACACGCTCAGGTCTCGCAGCAGCTTGCACAGAACGAGGTGGCGCGCGAAATGGTCATTCGTGCTCCCAAGGACGGCGTGGTTTCGGCGCTACTGGTCAAACCGGGTCAAACGGTGTCGGCGGGTCAGGGTGTGGCGACGATTGTTCCGGCTGCATCCCCATTGGAAGCCGAGCTCTGGGTGCCGAGTTCCGCCATAGGATTTGTTCATCGCGGCGTCAAAGTGACCTTGCACTACCAAGCGTTTCCCTACCAGAAGTTTGGTGTGCAGCACGGCGTTGTCGATTCCGTCTCTCCCAGTGCACTGACGCCGGCCGAGATGACGTCGTTGCTGGGGCAGGCGCCGCCGGCCCAGGACATGTATCGCGTCCATGTGGCGATAGACAGCCAGACAGTGCGTGCTTACGGGAGTCCGATCGTGCTTAAGCCAGGCATGGCCATTGAGGCCAGTCTTCTCCTGGATCGTCGCCGGCTTGTCGAGTGGATCTTCGAACCACTCTATGGCATGCGCCAGCGCGATGGAGGTATCTGGTGATGCGGGCTCGTGAGCACGAACAGCGTATCCAGGATGCGGATCTCGCAATAAAAAGCAGCGGCGCCAAGCTGTCCTTCAGTCGAAGGCGGCGGCTACCGGTAATGCGCCAAACGGAAGCCGCGGAGTGCGGACTGGCTTGCCTGGCGATGATCGCGTCCTATCACGGCCATCATGCCGATCTCGCTGCGATGCGACGAAAGTTCGCTATTTCCATGAAAGGCGTCACGCTTGCTCGTCTCATCGAGATTGCGCATGCGTTGGGTCTGTCGAGCCGCCCGCTGAAATTGGAGCTGTCAGAGTTGCATCAGCTTCAGCTTCCGTGCCTGCTTCATTGGAACTTGAACCACTTTGTTGTCCTGAAAGAGGTGCGCAAGGGGCGCGTCATCATCCATGATCCTGCACTCGGCGAGCGGCGCTTGTCGATCGAGGACGTGAGCCATCATTTCACTGGTATCGCCGTTGAACTGATGCCCGGATCCGACTTCAAACGTCAGGAGGCGGCGCCAAACCTGCCTCTTCGCGCATTGACGGGATCCGTTCATGGCCTCACCCGCAGCTTGGTTCAAGTGTTCTCGTTGGCGCTTGTGTTGGAACTGTTCGCTCTGCTGACACCTCAGCTGACCCAGGCAGTAGTCGATCAGGTGATTGCCGACGGCGACCACGAGCTGCTGGCCATGGTGGGTATCAGCTTCATCGTGTTGCTCATGTTGCAGACAACGTTCACCGCGATCCGTACATGGACCGTGATGTGGCTGGGAAGCCACTTCAACCTGAGCTGGACCGGAAACGTCTTCCAGCATCTGGTGCGATTGCCGCAAGCCTATTTTCTAAAGCGTCACCTGGGTGATGTCGTTTCACGCTTCAATGCCATTACCACAATCCAGCAAACGCTGACCACGCAATTCATTGGGGCCATCCTGGATGGGCTCATGGCCACGCTGACACTGGTTGCGCTCTACATCTATAGCCCGCTTCTGGCCACGATCACATTGCTGGCGTTATTTCTCTATGGAGTTCTTCGCCTCGCCTACTTTCGGCATTTCCGAGAGGCGACGATGGATCAGATCGAGTCAGGCGCCAAGCAACAGAGTTGCTTCATCGAGTCTGTGCGAGGCATCCAGACGCTTCGCCTGTACAACCAGGAGTCGATGCAGACCTCGAGATACTTGAATGCGACAGCAAACGCCATCAATACCGGCATCCATGTGCAGAAGCTGGGAATCGCATTCGGGACATTGAACAGCCTGACATCTGGCGTACAGCGCATCGCCGTACTGTGGATCGGTGCATGGGTCGCTCTACGCGGGTCCTTTAGTACTGGCATGCTCATCGCATTCACGTCTTACGCAGATCAGTTCACCTCGCGAGCCGCAAGCGCCATTGATTACCTGGTGCAACTTCGTCTTCTTAGGCTGCAGGGGGATCGTTTGGCGGACATCGTCATGAGCGACGTGGAGCGCCATGCCGAGGGTATCTACGTAGGCCCTTTGCCGAATCCATCGATACAGTTTCGCGATGTGAGCTTTCGCTACGCAGACGGTGAGCCGTGGTTGCTCGACAAGTGCAGCTTCGAGATCCGGCCAGGGGAAGCCGTTGCTATCGTGGGCCCTTCGGGCTGCGGTAAAAGCACGTTGATGCGCCTCATGCTGGGTCTCCTTGATCCGCAGGAGGGATCGATAAGCGTAGGGGGTATTGACCTCCGACATCTTGGAAAAAGCACGTTCCGTAAAATGGCCGGTAGTGTCATGCAGGATGACAAGCTCTTTGCGGGAACCATCGCGGACAACATCAGCTTCTTTGATGAGTCAGCCGTTCCGGAGGATATCGATCGCGCCGCGAAGCTTGCACAACTCCATGAGGACATCGTCGCTATGCCAATGGGCTATCACACCCTGGTAGGCGACATGGGCTCCACCTTGTCGGGTGGTCAACAGCAGCGTCTTTGCCTTGCGCGCGCGCTCTATCGTGATCCTTCTTTCTACTTCCTGGACGAAGCCACCAGCCACCTCGATTCGAAAAGAGAGATGGCTATCGTATCCGTATTCAGGGAAACCAAAGCCACGCGTGTGCTGATTGCGCATCGGTCTGAAGCCATCAAGAGCGCCGACCGAATTCTGATGATGGACCACGGCCGGCTAGTAGAAACCAGCCTGGCATCGTACTTCGGCGAGTGAACCATCATGCGCATCGCCAAGGCGAACTTTGACCTTCCCCGTCATCATCACTTCTCCGCTCGGACGCTGAGAGATGGTCGCGATGCTGCGGACCGACTGTCCCGATTACCTCGGGTGCCGGAAACCGTATGGCGCGAATTGACGACGGCGCTTTGCTTGACGTCGGCATCATTTGAACTGCCTCCTTCAAAACTCGGAGCACGGGTTGACGCCAAGTTGGCGTCGATGCGCGACTATTTGTCGATTGCCATGTGGGAGCGATATGGCAATGCGTCGTACAGATACACGCGAATGTCGGATGAGATAGCGTCTTTCGATGCATGCAAAGTTCAGCTTATCGGGTCGCTTTCAAGAAGTTCGGGCCCTTGGGAGTTCAACGCCGCGCTTCACGATCTCCATAGGCACCTTTACAAAAAGGACGTTGGCTTTCGGCAGACATCGGTGCATATCGCGACTATTGACGTGGAAGATCAGGTGCACTTCCCGCCGCACGAATGCATCGAGGTCCGGCTCGCCCAGATCCAGAAGAACCTGATCGTCAACGCAGGGCATCCACTTCTGGCGGCAACCGTTGCATACGTTTCGCTCATCGAGATCCACCCTTTCGAGGACGGTAATGGGCGTCTTTCAAGGGTCCTGACGAATGCGCTGATGCATGGTGGAGATAAGTCCGGGGAGGCTTACCTGCCGCTCAAGGAATTGAACCTCCTTACACGAGGAAGCTTTTATCTCAACTACATGCGCGCTGTGGTCTATGGCGATTGGCGGCCGCTGTTGGAGTTCTTTATCAGTGCGATCCAACTGTATGAGCTTGTCGTAGAGGCGGTCGCGGAGACAGATCGCGTTGCGATGCTGGCGTAGCCACCTTCGTACCAGTCGTACTCGAGAGAATCCCTATAGCCGGGGGGGTAATCCCGGTCAACCCGTAACCTGACAAAAAGGAAGTTGTATATGCGAGCACTTTCATTGCGTGAGTTGGAACTCATTTCGGGCGGCGACGGCGGCAACGGAACGACTTCGACCTCGAACAATAACCCGGACCCGAACCCGGGTGGCCAGTCCAATCCCAGCGGCGATAACGGCCCGGGCCTTAGCGGCGGCGGCAACGTGAGTGGCGGTTCCGGCCAGTCGCCGAGCTGGGGTGCGGGCATCGGCTATACCTTCGGTAACGGTGTGACTGTCGGTGGCACCATCGGTGGTACGGGTGGCAACATCAATGGTGGTGGCGTGACCGTGACGATTCCGATCCACTAATCGTGGATCGTTGGCACGAGTGAAACAGGGGCTCATGTTTCTTTGTGCCCGCTACTCGCGTCAGTCTGTCTCTTGTCATGGAATGACCTGACAGGCCGCGCACCGGTGCGTCTTGCGTGACGGCGGGACGCACCCTTTTCCTATCCTCAGGAAAGTTATTTCATGGTTCGTCGATATGCTTGCAGGACAAGTCAGCCATCCCGTCTGTTGGCGAGTATGGCTGCGCTTCTTATTTCTCGCAGCGTAATAGCCGCTCATGCGGCGGACGCGGCGCACCTTATTGATCTCAAGGACAACGCGGGAATCGTAGCCGCTGTAGCGACAGGTGATCGGGCGAAGCTTGAGACTGTCGCGGGTCACTCCACATCACCCTTCGAGCAGCAATTTGCCCAGGCTGCGATGTATCGCGTCGACTTCGATCTTGCCGCGGCTGATGGCGCCTTCAGCAGTTGCGAGAAAGCATTGACGGATCCAGACAATCCCAATCGCACGCTGTGCAGCCTGATGCTGTTGGGGGATGCATTTATTGAACGTCGCATGGATCAGTGGTTGGAGAAGCTCAGGTCCATCCATGACACCTACGATCCGGTGATAGAGAAGCATTACCCTGGACGTGGCCTGCAATTGCGGGGTGCGGAAGGTGTCAGTGTTATTTCGGATGTGCCTTTTGGCGAAAGTGACGTGATCATGGCGCGTCCCGGGTTCGACATACCTTACGTGAGCGATCGGGATCGCCAGGGTATCGAGAAGCGCATCGAGCCGTTAGTACAGGTAACCATCGGAGGTCAGACGATCCATGCCCTGATCGATACCGGTTCGAGCTACGACATCATTTCTCCAGCGTTAGCAAATCGCTTGAAGATTCGGCCAAGCCTGCGTTACGACAAGCTCACGGATGGCAATAACCAAACCGTGTCAGCCACCATGGGGACGGCGCCGACTATCGTGATGGGTGAGGCGACCATCCGCCGATGGCCCGTGACCGTGGCGGAATCACCGTTTCCCATCATTATCGGCTTACCACTCCTGAGCAAAATGGGTGGTGTCGTCATGACTGGAAAGAAGATCACGATAGGGGGATCGCTCGTCGCACCTGCTTGCCAGCAACCGATGCGATTTGCCTCCAATCTAGACGGAAGCGTCACAAAACTTATCACCCGTATCACGGTTGACGGCAAGAGCAACGACGCTACCGTCGACACGGGCGGCGCCTTCACGGTGCTCAATGGAGTGGATACGAAGACCATGTCGGATAGCGATTCGACGGAGCGAGTGGTGTTTGCCGGCGGAATCAGCGAGAAGCGCATCGGTAAGCGCCATGGCTTGATTTCCTTTGGCGGGCCGGAGAAGCCGATGGACTACATCGTCATGTCGGACGCTTTTCACCTGACGCCCTACCAGGTGGGTTCTGGGGTACTGGGCGATCTTTCGTTGGTGATGGATTTCACTCACCGCCGACTTTGTGTGCAGTGATCTTCGACGCTGGGAATTGGATGGCGTTCCGTCGGACGAAATGGATGACCTTGGCTTTCTTTGAGTAGGCGTCACCTCGAGTGCTGTGGATCGCTTTGGACTCATGGTGGGGGTGGCCATCCTAATGTTTCCACGAAAGCTGGTAAGCCTTGGAAGCTTCAAGCCATATCGTATGCCGCTTGGTCGGATTCCTGTTGCCGTGCTGATCTGCCGAACCATCGCGACGCTGCCTGGGCTGCTTCGTCCAGGTTGGGCGCTATGTCGGTGGCCCATGCCACCACCCCGTCAGGCCGTACAAGCAGGGCACTTAGTCCCATCCTGTCCTTGGCATCGCTTGCGACATAGATGGCGTGATCGTCCAGGCGCGCTGCCAGATTCTGAAGCGGTGCATCGGCACCGAAATCCAGGAGCAGGCCCCTGCCTGTCCTCAGTAGTGCACCGAGCCTTGTTCCGTCGATCAGTTCGAGATCGGGTGCGCTGCATCCCACTAGTGAATGGCCATCGCCAAGATCATGGCGGAGGCCAACACCCCATACGCGGCTGGCAAAATACGTCGCACCATCGCGTGTATCGATGAGGTCACGAATGATGGCCTCCAGCGCGCGTGAGCTCTTGCTTGGTCGCATGAGCGCGACCTGGGCGCGTGACCAGTCCAGCACTTGGGCGGCGATAGGCATGCGCTCGCTCGCATAGGTGTCGAGTAGGCCGTCCGGCGCGTCGCCACGGAGCGTGGCGGCGAGTTTCCAGCCCAGGTTCATGGCGTCGCCAAGACCGAGGTTGAGGCCCTGTCCGCCTAAGGGCGAATGGACATGGGCGGCATCGCCCGCGAGCAGCACCCGTCCGCGGCGATATGACGTTGCCTGATAGGCGCGATCGGTCCAGGTGGTCGCGAGCCTAAGGCTGGTTACGGTGACATTGGTGCAAGAGACACGGCGCAACACGGTTTGCACATGGTCGAGTGTGATCGGCTGGGTGCGATGAAAGGCGCCCCCGTCGAAGTCGACCATGCCAATCGTTCCGGGTCGCGCATAGGTGTACATGCCGGTCGGCGTGTAGTGGCGGCCCACTGGGAGCATGTCCGGGTCAGCCAGCTCGACATCGACGGAGTAACCAGTGAACTCTGGCTCGGTGCCAGCGAACGCGAAGCCGCCCGCCTTGCGTACGGTACTGCGTCCACCATCACAACCGACGAGCCAGTGCGCGTGGAAGTTCTCTCCAGCAGTGCGCATGATCACCAGATCGTCCGACGCCTCGAAACTTTCGACACCCATGCCGCGCCGGATATCAACACCCGTAGCGTTTGCGCGAGCGGCCAAGGCGGATTCAAGCGTTTCGAGATCAATAGCCATGTTGGAACCGGCTGGGCCCGGTTGGTAATACGGCCACGTCGAGGTATCGATCTTGTCGTGGTAGAACTGGATGCCGGCAAAGTGTCCGCCTGGACGGCGGGGCTGATTCGTCCAGTGTGCGGTCGCCGTATTGGCGCCCCCGTTCGGCGGTTGCAATGCCGTGATGTCATCCAGCAGGCCGCGCCTGGTGAAGGCTTCGATCGTGGGCACCGTAAGGCCGCGCATGCCGAAGGGCAGGCGCTTCAAGGGGGAGCTCGGATCGTGGGCTTGTTCCAACACCAATACGGAGAGACCCGCGAGGCGCAGCTCACAAGCCAGAAACAAGCCGACAGGACCCGCGCCGGCAATAGCGACGTCGTAAATCAAGGCAGTCTCCTTAAGACAGCATCGGGCCATCGGGGATGATGGGCGGTCGCGGCAAAAATCTTACACTCAGTGTAGTATTGTGGATATGAACAGCAACAAGCCAGACCAGCCGGGCCTCCGTGACCGCAAGAAGGCCGAGACGCGCCAGGCGATTTCCGACGTTGCTACGCGCCTGTTCGTCGAGCACGGTTTCGACAACGTGTCGGTCGATGACGTCGCACGAGAGGCGGCAGTCGCCAGGAAGACCGTGTTCAACTACTTCCCGCGCAAGGAAGATTTGATCTTTGATCGCGAGGAGGACACACGCGCCTTGGTGCGCGCGGCGTTTGCCCATCGCGGCAAGCAGCTACCTGTGCCCGCGTTCCAGGCGCTGATCCGCGGACTGTTGGAGGCGCGGCATCCGCTGCTGCGGGTCACGAAGCGCACCGATCAGTTCTGGCGCACCGTGGCAGAGAGCACGGCACTCACCACGCGCGCCCGCGAGCTTCAGGTGACGCTCGCCGATGATCTCGCCGTCATGCTGTGCGACGCCGTGGGAAAGCCGCACGCCGACCCCGACGCGCGCCTCGCCGCTGCCATGTTGATGGATACCCTGGTCGTCGCGTACGGCGAGGCACTTCGCGCGTTTCGTGGAAAGCAAAAGCCCGAAGCGGCTTTCGCCGGTGTGATGGAGCGCGGCTTTGTCGGCGTCAACGCAGCGTTTGCCGGGACACCCTATGCCTGATGACCAGGGTTGATCGGTAGATCAGATGACGGGGTGCGCTGGTGTGGACAGAGTGGGTGGAGTGCGGGTTGCCCACGCACTCCACCTGTCGCTCAGCCGTGTAGCTAAGCGTCGCACCGTGATGAGTTACGACTTCTGTCCGAAGTGGTAGTCGAGCTCAATCCACCATTGCCGCCCGTAAATGTCGTACGTGCTGGATGGATAGTTCGGCCATCCACCCGTCCGGTCGACCGGGAATCGATTGGCGATGTTGTTGACGATCAAGGACACCGAAGTCTGCTTGTTCACCTGGTAGCCGACGCTGGTATTGAACAGCGTGTAAGGCGTCCGGTACGCCGTTTGGTCGAGCTGCGGAATGCGGCCATAGCGTGTGCCGTTGATCGTCGCCGTCCAGTCATTGAGACGCCAACTCAACGTCCCGTTGATCTTGCTTCGCCATTCGTTCTGGTACGCGATGCTCAGGTCGTCCTGCACGGCATCGCCGACAAACTGCTGGTACTTGTGGTTGAACACCGTGGTGTAGTCCAGCTTGAAATCGAAGCGACCAAAGCGCTCGCCCCATCGGATATCTGCCGTCGCGTCCAGACCGCTCGTGTGTTCGTTCGCGGCATTGATAGGGTTGATGTCGACGGAGGTGACATAGTTGGGATTCACCAGTGCATTGGGCGCATTTCGATGCACGCGGGTGGTGGCATCTCGGCACAGTGCGGATTGTGGGTCCACGGTCGTGCCCGCCAGTGTCTTTCCTTCCAGGCAGTCGGCATCCGTCCGCAGAAGCTGGTCGACACTGAGGTCAGTGACTTCATTGGTGATGGCGATGTGGTAATAGTCGACCGAGAAATCGAGGTTCTGCGTGGGCGACCAGACCAGCCCGTAGGTGAAGGAGCGTGCTTCCTCCGGTTTCAAGTTTCGGTTGCCGCTTTGGGTGTAATTGATATCAAAGACCTGATCGCAACTACCATACGGCTGACCGCCCTGGCGGCACAGATAGTAGTCAGTCTGGGCCGGCTGATAGCCCAGCGTCTGATTGGAAAAGATGTAGTTCATGTCCGGCGCACGGAAGCTGGTGGCATAGCTTCCACGCACCAGCAGACCGTCGATCGGGCGGTACTCGAGGCCAAGATTATAGGTGGGTTTACCAATCGCATTGCCCGCAAAGTGGAAGCGGTCATAGCGAGCGGCGCCGGATATGGTCAGTGATGTCAGGATGGGCGCATTGAATTCGATGCCGACGGCCTGATTGCGACGAGTTCCCTGCGAACCATCAGCACTCGACGTTCCCCAGAAGTACCCTTCGTCAATGCGCGGATCGGGGTCGTTGCGATAGCCCTGATCCCCCAACTCAGCCACCGCCGCAATGTTGAAATCGCCATTGGGCAACTCAAACAGCGGGCCGTTCACGACCAGGCTGGCGGACTGTGTCCACGACGTGTTCTTGCTGGTGCTGGGCGCGGCGATGGAGGAGTAATCCTGTGCCGACAGCGGGCTGTAGAGCTTCGACAGATTCGGTGCATAGACCGGGAACGGCGTACCGCTGACATCTTGTGTGCCGATCTGCGGGCCGAGGAAGAACGAATCCACGCCGCTGAGCAATCGATATCGGGTCTGGTCGCTGCTGTAGTGCGACGTCGTGAAGTTGGCGTCGTACTGCCAGCGGCTATCACCAAAACTGCCCTTGGCGCCAAGGGAAGCCGTCCATGATCGCTCCAGATAGACGTGATTGTAGGCACTGAGACCCACGCCCTCATCCGGGGCAATCGTGCGTTGCAAGTTCTCCAGTTGGCCCGAGTTCGCATCCCAGAACGGACCGACAACCGTCGATGTTCCCCAGGAAGGCGGACCGATCAGCGTGCTGGTGACTTTTGTGTCGTCGGCGAGAAAGTCACCGTAGAGAGAGGTGTGCTCGTTGAGCGCGTAGTGAAGCGAAGCAAAGGCCGACGCCTGCCGCTTGCCCGCGCCGATGGTGCCATCGTTGTAGTAGCGATCGCTTCCGCAGTAGGTACCGGGCCGATTGGGGTCATTGCTGGTAGCGAGACCTACACTGCCGCCCATCAGGCCGGAGATCCCCGAGCACGCACCGCTCGGTGGTGCGATATAGCCACCGGAGATGGGGTCGCGAATCGAAGCCACCGAGGGCACCGATGTGGTGGGGTCGATAGCGCCGCGCGTATACGAGGCACTCAGATTGCGATCGCCAAACGTCAGTGGCTGCACATGATTGAGCTCCAGGCCCACGATGCCAGTCAACTTGCCATCGCTGATGCCCTGAGTCAGTTGCAGTCGCTGGTTTGCACCGCCGCCACCTTGGGTGCCGCCCGTGCGTACGTTGATATCGGTGCCGTCATAGTGCTGCTTGAGGATGATGTTGACGACGCCGGCGATAGCATCCGAGCCATAGATGGCCGAGGCGCCCGCATCGGTGATCTCAATCCGCTCGATGGACTCCGACGGAATATTGGCCAGATTGACCGCATTGACTTCGCCGTTGTACGCGACGGGATATTCCGCAAGGCGATGACCGTTGACCAGGACCAGTGTGTGGTTGGGGCCCAGTCCACGAAGGCTGACGAAACTGCCGGCCGGCGTGAAGGTGCTGCCGAAGTCTTGTCCCGTTGTGATGCCCGTGTTCTGCGTGGCCTGCGAAATGGCGTCGTAGGCATTTCGATAACCCTTGGCGTCGATGTCGGCGGCCGTAATCACGGTGACTGGCGACGGTCCTTCCAGGTCCGAGCGCGGAATGCGCGAGCCGGTAACGACCACTTGATCCAGCTGTTTGACGGGCTTCTTTTCGTTGTTGCTATCCGCAGTCGTGGATGGTTCTTGAGCGCTGGCGGAACTGTCCCCCGTGGACGCTGAATTCGTTTGCGCCCACGCAGAGGCGGAAAGCGTAATGCCTATGGCGATGGCTATCGCGCTTCGATGAAGTCGCTTCGCCGTCGGCGCAGGCGTTGTGGCTGGTCGTGGCATGGTGTGGCTATTCCCTGGTGTGACACGTCGGTCCGGCGCCCTGACGCCAGACGAGGTGTTTTTTAGTGAGGTGTGACCGCTACTGGGGAGGGTCAGTTGGCTAGTACAGCAGTGCGTGCCTTCAACAAGACCAGGCGGCGTCGACGCCGCGGCAACAGAGGTGGTCTTGGAATTCGTTGACGTGCATGACCTGATGACTCATCCGGGAGTGATCGCCAAGCGGCGAGTGGACGTCCATACGTCTATTCTTCGTGAGTTACATGCCATGTCAACCAATTTGGATGACACCGGCGGCCATCGACCGATGTAGAGGCAGCCCTTTGGGGCGATCCCGGCCCTCGGCGCCGATCGCCAAAAGATGCGCTTTTGTCGTTATCTGGCTGACGTTAACGGCGATTTTGTGGAAAACGGGAGCCTTTTTGGCGGCGCCAGGAAGGGCGGGCTTATGCCAGGAATGACCTAAGCTTATGAGGAATAACCATGATGGAGCGGACCTCCCCTCAGCGCCGTTTCACGATGGTTGCGCCCCATCCGGGGAGGTCAGTGGCAATGTTCGCGGTGATTCGTATGCCGTCAGTCATGTGCCCATCGACACGGGATCCTGGGTGACGCGTTCTATAAGCTGCCGCACGGTCGAGCCGCATCAGGTCAATCATGCGTGCGCTTGTCGTTCGCAAGGCGCGCGTAAGGATTGGCCATCATCGGTGGCGGAACGCCAGTTCTCGGAAGACCTCAGTCCACAGACCGGCACGAGTCGCGCCCAGGAGCTGCCGGGAGCGCTCGTCCCGGAATACGCGTTGAACCTCCTGCCAGGCACACCTGTATGCCCAACGACGTCCTGTTTCCCCGTATCGCCATGCCCGCCCGCAAGATGCTGTCGGTAGTGGTGCTCGCCGTTGCCTGTGTGCACGGTACCGCCATTGCCAATGACGCGCCCTTGACGCCACAGGCTGGAAGCCATTGGCAGAAGCTGCCGACCGAGCCGTACAAGGGAAAGCAGGACGATATCTACTTCGTGAATCAGGACGTTGGCTTCTACGTCAACGGCAAGGGCAACATCTGGCGCAGCATCGACGGCGGCCGTAGCTGGCAAAACGTCCTCAAGCAGCCGGGCACATACTTCCGTGCCATCGGCATGGTGGATGCGAAACACGGATACGCCGGAAACATCGGTACGGGCTACTACCCCGGCGTCACGGATAGCACGCCGCTCTACGAGACTACCGACGGCGGTGACCATTGGCATGCTGTGACTAACATCCCCGGACCCGCCATGCAGGGCATCTGCGGCATCGACATACTCCACCTCGATGGCACGGCGCGAAACGATTCCACCACGATCATCCATGCAGCCGGACGCGTGATGGGTCCGGCGCGGTTGCTCAGTTCGCTGGACGGCGGGAAGACCTGGACCAACACCGACATGACGCCGTGGATCGCGATGATCGTGGATGTCAAATTCTTCGACAGCAAGAACGGCGTGATCTATGGCGGCTCGGATGCTGACCTGTCCAAATCCCACGCTGTGATTATCACCACGCATGATGGTGGCGTTCATTGGACACGCGCCTACGAGTCGAAGCGGCCGGCTGAGTTGATCTGGAAAGGATCCTTCGCGACGCGGCGCGTAGGTTACGCCACCATCCAGAACGACGACACGGATGTGAAGGCGAGCCAACGCTGGGTGGCTAAGACCACCGATGGCGGGAAGACATGGAAAGAGCTGCCGTTGGTGGATGACAAAGAAGTCACAGAGTTTGGCGTGGGCTTCGCCAATGCAGATCTTGGCTGGGTGGGCACCACCAAAGGCGGCTTCGAGACGAAGGATGGTGGTGCGCACTGGACACACGTGGAGATGGGGCGCGTGATCAACAAGTTCCGCATTCTTCCGGATGGCCAGCACTTCACCGCTTATGCCATCGGTTCGGACGTCTACAAGTACACCAGCGAAACGCTACCAGCCGTTCCCGAGGCAACGGCGACTGTGAAGGTCGACAAGCCGTAAGGGCGAACCAGTATCCACCATCGCAAGGCCGGCTTATTGCCGGGCTTGCGATGGATACGAACGATGGGCGGCGCTAGCGGCGGGTCACCTGAGCCGGCGTGCACTTGGACTCATCAAACCAGAATCGCTTGGCATCGTGGTCGTAGACCAATCGATAACCTTGCATGACGTCCAGGCCGAAGATCATGGCGGGGCCGTCACCTATGCCGAACGTGTTGAACACCGGCAGATCCATCACGCGGGCTTGTACGTTGGATACTTCGAGGCCGGCGAAGCTCACGGCTCCAATCGGTCCCTTGCGGGACGCCATCCCTTTGGAGTTCGCGCCGTAGATCGTTTCACTGTCGTGGAAGGCTGGCGAGGCAGGGTCCAAGCCTGCAGCGCGAACGAACAGACTGTTGATCCGCGTATCACGAGAACCCGTATCAAGCACGGCGACGCCGTGCGCACCGTGAATCGCGACATCGAAAGTGAGCTGTGTACCGTTCTTGACCGCACCTGCCTGCAGCAAGCGCGCCTTGGGAGAGAGCAGCGTCGACATGTCCACGGGTTTGGGCCAGATGTGCACTTGCCGGCATGGGAAGTCAAAGACAGTAACGCTACCGTCCATCAAGTCGTTTCCCGCGACGCCTACCTGTCGTTCGACATCATGGCGGTCGGGATAGCTATCCACGGTGGCGTTCACCAGTGCGCGCCCATCAACCTCAAGACGTTTCAGAGCGTACGTGGGTATGTTTGCCGAGCCGGTCATCCCGTCAATCACTTCCGAAGGGCCGGGCGTCAGGTGTTGCTGTTTGGCAAACCATGCGTATACACCGGAGATATCGGCACCCGTGTCCAGAATGACAGGGAACGGTCCCTTCCCATCGATAAAGGCGGGCACGAGCAAGTGTCCGTTGCCACCCGGTGTCAATGGCACGGCGGCAAAGGCAGTGAAGGAAAGCAGCGAGCAACACGCTGCCGTCACCAAGATACGGCGCATATCATTCTCCACATTGGGGGAGGGGGCTAAGTGCGTTCGCGTGGGTCGAACTACGCGGACTCGTCTTCGTCAGGTTGGAACTCGAGCAGATCCCCTGGCTGGCAGGAGAGATAACGACAGATGGCCTCCAGCGTCGCGAAGCGGATGCCTTTGACCTTTCCCGATTTCAGCAAGGACAGATTGGCTTCGGTAATGCCCACAGCACTCGCCAGTTCGTTCGAGCGAATTTTCCGCTTAGCCAGCATCACATCGAGGCGAACGACGATGGCCATCAAATAAAACCTTCGCGCTCGCGATCGATATCGCAACCAAACGAAACAACGTAGCTCAGTGCGAAAAGGACGATGCCAGCCACCACCGCGTCGATCTGCCGGATCTCAAACTTGAATGCCACCGTGCTCATGTCCGCAGCGTACAAGATGGCGTGAGTGAGCAAAGGAACGACGCCATAGGCGAGCAAGGCCCAGGCCATGCCGCGGACATGCCACGCGTTTCGTTCGGTGAAGACCAGCCCCTTGCCATACATGCGAAACAGGCTGAAAAAATGCCATAGCGCCACAAGCCCCGGGGCCAGCCGAATCGCCAGCAGCACCGCGGCCAGACACGACTGCCAGACCGCGAACTGAGTGATCGGCACAAACGTGGTTGGCAACGCCTCTTTCATCCACGGATCGAGCACAAACGAGAACCCGCCCTTGGACAGGCCCGCCACACTACCTATGCGCAGCATCACCATCGCTATGGCCGCGATATCGATGAGTAGAACCAGCACCAGGCAAACCGCCGCTGCGCCAGCAATGACCTTGCCGCGGCGGATAAGTCGCGCGTCGGGCCGGATGCCTGCGATGGCATCCACTTGTTCTGCGCCATGGGATGGCGCCGGACTCAGAGTCATGGTTCTTGCTCGGCTGGCGCCATCATGGCGCAGAAATAAATTATCGTAAAACAATAATTTCGGCAAGGGGGCTACCCAGGGTGCTTGCCAAGGCGGGGGCCGTGCTTCATTAACCGAGGTCGACAAAGGGCGGTCGCTTTCGATCCAGAGCGGATACGACGACTTCATCAGGCTATGCGTGGTTCTAGCGAGGACAGGTCCATGTTCGGAAAAGGCGTATTCGGAGTAGTTGCCGCGGCTGTGTTGCTTGCCGCTGGCGCACAAACTTCTCGGGCCGACGAAGCGGTGCCGGCGGCACTGCAGCCGCCCAGCGGCTATACCGCAGCGTTCTCGGCAAAGGCCACTGGCGTTCAGATCTATACGAGCACAGCGGAGGCTGGCTCGACACCGAAATGGACATTCGATGCACCACTGGCCGAGCTGACCGCACCCGATGTAGCGATCCATCACTATGCCGGCCCTTCATGGGAGGCAGCAGATGGAAGCAAGGTCACCCGCGACGCAGCCGTACCGGTGGTGAGCGTGCCAGCGAAACAGGCTGCCACTGATATTCCGTGGTTACTCATCAAAGTGGCGGCTGATCCAGCACCGGGCGTCTTGAGCAAAGTCGTTTACGTTCAACGCATCTCAACGACTGGCGGCGTCGCGCCCGCGAAGCCGCCGACCCGGGCAGGCACCAAGGTCGGTGTTCCCTATACGGCAACCTATGTGTTCTACGTGAAGTCGAACTGAGGTTTCGCGAAACATCGCCCGACTATGGGGCAGTGGCGTTGGCCTTGCCACGCCGCTTCATCGTGCCCCGTTTGTGCGTTCGCCATGCAGTTTTCCCCACTGCGCCAATGCATCCAGCGAGGGACGAAGGGTTTCTCCCAGCGGGGTGAGCACATAACCCGCGTGCATTTCCTTCTCCGCATCATGGCGCGTCACCATGCCGTCGCGCTGAAGTTGCATCAACTGTTGATGAAGCACTTTGTGCGCGATGCCGGGCATGGCGCTTTGCAGTTCGCTGAATCGCCTGGCGCCCGAGGACAGCTCCCACAGGATGGCTGGCTTCCATTTACCCGCGATCGCTTTCAAGGCGAGTTCAACCGGACAGACATAGACGGGCTGTTCGTGCAGCGACATGGCGGTCCGCCTTTGTTTGAGTCAAACCACCTGGCCGAGTAGTGCGTAGCCCTATGCGGTAGCTGTGACGTGGTGACAGGGAATGTCCTGCGCAAGACTGATCAAAGAGGTTACCAGACGGTGCGTATCGCACGACCTGCGAAGAAAACATAATGCGCCCGCCAACCATGACCTATCAGGGAGAACGGACGTGATCGTTGAGTACATTCGTTACAAGTTATCCCCGGCAACGTGCCCTGCCTTTGAGGCCGACTATGCGCGTGCAGCCACGAGTCTCGCCGCCAGTCCATTCTGCCTAGGGTACGAACTGAGTCGTTGCACGGATGAAGCTGGCGTCTACGTGCTTCGTATCCGGTGGACCTCAGCAGAAGACCATATGCAGGGGTTTCGCCACAGCGAGCACTTTCCACCCTTTCTGGCTGCCATACGGCCCTACGTGCCCCAGATCGAGGAAATGCGCCATTACGAACTTATCGCTGTGGCGGGCGGCGCTTCCGTCTAAGCGTGTAGACACTGCGAAGAACGACGCAGTGGCTCCTGGCGGTGAGATCTCAACCAGCCCCAGGTGTGGGTGTTGGCACAGTCGATCGATAGATGGCATTCAGCGGTGTATTCCACAGCCAACTTATGCTCAAGTGTCACCCGAACAGCGGTCGATTTCGGGCGATGCTCCGCTTTCGGCCTGACGCTGACGTTGGGCGACACGACAGGGATGGTAGTGATGAGTTGGTCAGAACAGGGTTGTGAAGCATGTAGGGCGGGTGTTCTCTCTGGAGAATGGTCACCGGAGACGGTGGCCCACACGGGCGGGACCAACCTCCCTCCTAGGAGAGTTTTGAGTAATCTTCAGGCCCACGCTTACCTTCATCATTGCGACCGCTGTGGTGCTTGGTGGGAATTTGGTGAGCGTTCCGCCGAAGTGATCAGTGAGGTAGAGGCGCGGCGGACGTATCAGTCCTATTTCGCGACACACTGATGTCCGCTTTCGACTGCGGACTCTGACCGGGGGCAACTCAAGAACCGTAAGGGTGGGGGAGAATGCCTACTTATGTACCGATGGTCGGTGGAATACTTGTGTGGCTTGTTGGGGGGATCTCATTCTTTACCGTGCAATGAAGCGCGGGAGGCGCCGCTGGCCAGGCTTTCCATCGCGCAAAGAAATAACGTTGCTAGAGTGGTTGATGCTCGCCGGATGCTTGGCGCTGGCCATTGCTTGTTTTGCAACTACGGCGATCCTGGCGCCTCAGTAGTAAGGTTCGCCTCCGACCCATAGCGGCATTCGATTTATCAAACAAAGGCGGTGTATGAGCTGCGACTACGGAGTGTGGTTTCCTTACCGGCGCCTGTCTTCTGCCGATGCTGGCAGCTTGTACTTAAGCCTGTGCGAAGGACGCTCGGGTCTTGTTGATGCACACCCTTCGGTGACAGCTTTTTACGATGAACTGGTGAGGAAGCATCCAGAAATAGACGATGTTCCAGAAGAGCGAATTGACGACCAGGACTATTGTCCGTGGAGCTGTGCCATAGACCGATCCCCGGGACATGTGATCGTGGCCTGTGTGTGGTCAAAGGCCGATTACGTTGGCGCCCTCATCCATGATCTGGCGACAAAACATGGCCTAGCCATGTATGACCCTCAATCCGAACGCGTCTCCTACCCGGATGAGGTACCACGCTCGTCGAAGCCATGGTGGAAGCTCTGGTAAAAAGGGCCTGCTTTGGTCCTTACGTGATAAGACTTCGTCCATGATAGAGCCCCTTAAAACAGGCAGTCGACTGCTTCTTCGCGCAGTGTCTTGCTGGCGGATTCATGGAAACGCTGCACGAGGGTTTGCTCTGGGTTCTGTTTTTCTGGCTGTTTCGTACGCAGCCATGGCGGATAACGAGCGAGCGGTCTTTCCCACCTATGCAAACTGGGATGGGTCGTATAAATACGAGTACGTCATTACGGCCGAAATGGTTGATCGGGCCGCGAAGTGGAACCCGGCATCGGCGCCGACTCCGCCTCTATCCCGCACCGAGGCCATTGCCAGGAGTAGGGGATGCATCGCCAAGATACCTCCGGGCCGGGTAGACCTAACTTTTCTGAGTGCAACGACCGAGGACTACTGGGCGCTGGCTGAAGTAAAGCTGCAAAAAGTCTTGGACGGTTGGGCGTGGACTATCTCGTACCAGCTGACTTCAAACGGCCCGATGACAGGTTACTGGCCAACCATGGATTGCTGGATACTCATGGATGGTTCGGTCCTCACGCCACAGCCCGGATCGTTCCGTCTCTTTAAGTCCGCTTTCGGCCCGAAGCGGACATCTCATGAAAGACAGCCGGAAGGCCTGCCGCCCTCGGGGGGCCTCAATCAGGGAAGATGGGACTGATGTCAACGCACTGCTGTAGCGACATGGAAAGGCATGTTGAAATGACGTGCCCCGACCACCCCAATCCGCGGGACTGCCCGGATCGCGTGCTGAACTACTCCAGTGCGTCCAATGCGTACGGCCTCGTGATTCATGACGGGGGCTCATCGTCTTATTCCATCCGCTATTGCCCCTTCTGTGGGGTAAAGCTGCCGCCGAGCAGGCGTAGCCGTTAGGGCCCGGAAACTGTGAACATTGTTACGTCGGCTTCCAACCCAAATCAGACATTTTTGGCGCCCAGATTTTGCACACGAACTAAATAGAGTCTTGGCAGAACCCGTGGGGAGGATTGGGGATGTCACGTGCAAGGGTCGGCTGCTTAATGATCTTCACAACACTCGTGACATCCGTTCATGCTCAAGACAACGGTTCTTGTGGTGCGAAAGATTGGGTTGGTAATGCGCCTGCGACGCGCATAGCCGCTTGGCGTGCAGGAGTTGTCACAGCGGGGAGTTCGATCGAGCTCAGGCTAACCTCTGATGGTTCGGACTCAGCATGTGGCGGTATATCTTGCTTCGCCCAGGGTGGAGTGTCCGGTGTGGAACTGTGCCGGGTGGGCAGGTCGGTTCTCGTTGAAGTGCCGTGGAAGGGCAAGTTGTGGACAAGGTCCGGCTGGATTCCTGCAACCCGTTGGCACACCACCGACAGTTCGCCTCGGCCGGTTGCCCGCTGGGTAGGTGTCTGGCAGAACGAGAGTGCAAAGATAACGGTTCAATCCGTCAGTGACGGGCAGCTTGAGCTCAAGGCCCACGCGGTTAGAGGGTTATATGCAGACGTTGAAATCTACGGCGACTTTTCAATAAGTGGAAAGCCTGCCAACGGGATCCTTACATCAAAGGATGGTTCGGGTCCTTGTGAAGTATCCGTTCGCCTCCTGGGTGACTACATTGCTGCCGTAGACAACAATGCTTGTGGGGGCGAGGGCGTTACTTTTACGGGGATGTACAGGTTGCGACACCGCTGAACGTGATTAGATCTGGCGCCGAGCATAAGAGCGTGTTTGGCATCAGCGTATGCCCGCCTTCGACTCGGAGTGGACCTTCTCTTCAAGTAGTGTTGGCTTGTCGTAGTTCACGGAGGAATGATGAAATGCGCAATGGGTTGCACTCTCGGCTTGACCTTTGCCGCGCTGGGTATCTTTCTTGGGATCTACTTTGCCTGGAAAGGCTTTTCTTCCGAACCTTACAGCGGAGTTGAGTTGGGCTCCTTCTGGGGTTACGCGGGCTGCTTTCTGGGTTGTTCTTGCGCCGTCATCGGGGCGTTGACGGGGCTTTGGCTAAGGAGCCATTCGCATAGATCGTCTCTCTCTTAGAGACATAGCAGAAAACGCCGCTTCCGATCAGGAGCGGACATCCGCTGTTGAAACAAGCCCACAAGGAGGAGTTATGAAGTCTCGTACGTTTGTTGCTGCGTTGACGCTGATGGCGTTGCCGGTGTTCGCCCATGCCTCATGCGACACGGTGAAGTCCGACATCGACGCGAAGATCAAAGCGAACGGTGTGAGCAACTACAGTTTGGAGGTAGTGGCTGCGGATCAGGCGGATAAGGGCGAAGGCAAGGTGGTGGGGCAGTGCGAGGGTGATAAAGCCATCGTGTACTCGCGCGGCGAATCCGCAGCGAGCGGCGGCGACTCCAGCCAAACGCCCAAGGAATCTCCTGCTGGGGCAGGTAAGTCGGGGTCTGCAACGACCTCTCCTGGTGCCACGTCGACGCCACCACCTCAGATCGTCGGCCGGTCTGGTCAAACCGGCGGCTGATGGTCCGTCGTTTACGGAGCTGATCAACGAGTGGCGGCCACTGGCCGCCACTCGTTTTTTTCAGAGCTGCTTACTGATTGGTCGTGGTGATGAAGCCCGGCGTGGCACCGATGAAGGTGCTGGCCGCCTGGATGTCGATGCTGCCCCAGCCCGTGGCGTTGTCACGGCCGGCGACGGCGGAGTAGTAGCCGTTGTTGCCCGTGGTCACGTCATGGAAGGGGAACTGGCTGGCGTAGGCGTACAGGGCCGGCGCGGCAAAGCCCATGCCGTTGTTGTTGGCCGATTCCAGGCGTGCCCAGACACCGACGAACAGCGGTGAAGCCAGGCTGGTGCCGCCGTTGGTGTAGTAGCCCGACTGCGAAATGCCCGAGGTGGAGCTCGCCGTGAAGTACACGATGATCGGCGAGTTGGTCCAGTCCGCATTGAATGCCACGTCAGGCACGCTGCGATAGGCATAGCTGCTCGACTGCCAGCTGGGCGTCGGTTCGGAGCTGCTCACACCGCCCCCGCTGTAAGGCCAGGAGGCCTCGGAGACGTAGCTGTCCGCGCTGGTGGTGTTGAGCGTGGTACCACCCACGGCCACGACGTACGGCGAGCTCGCCGGATAATTCACCGACAGCGTGGTGGTGCTGCCGTAGGCACCGTTCTGCGGCGCCGAGCCATTGAGCGGGCACGGGTAGGAACCGTTGTCGCCGGTGGCCGCCGAGAACGTCTGGCCTTGCGATACACCCAGCTTGAAGGCGGAGTCGGCGAAGCCCGGCGAGCCATCGCATTCCGGCAGACCCCACGACATGTTCGCCACCTTGGCGGTGTTGTCGCTGACCACCTTGTTGATCACCTGCAGCAGACCGCTGTTGCTGGCGCCACTGGAGCCGGTGCGCGAGCTGTAGGTTCCGCCATCGGTGTAGAACACCAGCTTCTGCACACTGCCGGCCACGCCGACGATGGCCTGAGCATCCATGCCCCATTCGCCCTGACCGCTATCGTCCGTGCTGCTCTTGGTGGTGGTCGAAACAATGGCGGTGGGAACGGCGGTGATGCCCTGGCCGCTCTCGAACTTGCTCAGGTCAGTCTGAGCGTTGGTCATGCTGCCCCAGCCGAGGACGGCCACCGTGGTCTTGCTCGCCGTGCTTGCGGTGCCGGCGTCATAAACCGTGGCGAACTCCTGCGGGTAATAGGCGTGTGCCTGCGAGTTGCCGGTGACCGACACCACCGTATAAGCGGGCTTGATCTGCGAGGCGGGCAGGGAGAACACGCGCGCCTGGTGAAGGGTGTTGAAGCCCAGCACTTGATCGACCACCGAGCTCAGTGCCGCCGGCACTTGCACACCGCTGGTGTTGGCAATGCCGTCACGGCCGCGGCGGCTGAAGTGGCCGATGGAGGTGCGGAAGGCATTGCGGGCCGTGCCCACGGTGCCATCGGCAGTCACCAGCAACCGGTTCGATGCAATCTGGACGTTGGTGAAGCCTTGCTTGGTCAGGTAGTCAGCGACCTGTTGGGCCTGTTGCTGAGTCGGCGCGAACAGCTCGGTGCTGCTCTGACTATTGAGGAACTGGTGAAAGGACGGGCTGCCGGGATGGAACAGTTCCTTGAGGTAGCTGTCCAGCACATCTTCGTTGCGCAGCTTCAGGCTCACCGTGATCGACACCGATTCCTGATCGGCGGCATAGCCGCTGAAGGTGGCGTCACCGGTATACGGTGCGTGGGTCCGCGTCATGGCCCATGCCGTGGTGCTGGCATCGGAGGCGGGGGCGGCGATCAGTGCGGCTGGCAATCCCAGTGCAACAGCCAGCATGGTGGCCAGGTACCCCTGTGCGAGGGCACGCGATGTGCCCTTTACGGCCTTACTCATAAGCAATAACTCCCCGTAATGTGGTTATGAATCCGACGTGCGATGCAGCGAACAACGGACCATGCGGACACGCATCTCCCCTGCGCCAGCACAGTCCAAGTGCCAGTGACGCATGGTCCAGTCATAGGGAATAAGCACGAATGCCGCGATCGCGGCACGTTCCAACACCCTGCTGCGAGTCGACTTATAGGGAGAAAAATGCGAGCAAATCGTGAAATGTATCGCTTTCGATATAGACCGTAAAAAATTACCTTTATAGAAATTTATTACGATGCTTAGTCGATTGATTTCACTGTCTTGCGCGGCGCTGACGGCAATAACTTTCGTTTTCCCTGGGCATGGCTGTTTTCGGCCCGTGGCACGCTTCAATGAATCCAAGGGAGGGGAGTGTGGCAACTCACGGATTGGCACATTGGCGCCAGCAGGGACTTCTGTCTTTGTGGCGATACACCGGAGCGAATCGCTCCTACCAGGGCTGGCATATCTGCGCTGACGTCGCCGGATGCCAATCCCTGCTTGCGCTACTCGATGCGCTCCCAGAAGAGCCTTCGGCACCTTATCGGACGGTTTCTCTGTCGCCTCCTTCCCCGGCAATGCTGGCCGTTCCTGGAAGGATGTTCTCGGGCATTGAAACGGTGGCGAAGCTCCGCCTGGCTTATGTCGCTTCTTCTACTGATTGGTTGTTCGCAACTTCGCCGAATGTGGCAACTCTCACCATCGGGGAGTCGTGGCGCATCAAACTTCGCGAGGCGGCCATCGCACTGTCCACAGGCGGCGGCGATTTCCGCGTAGGTCCGGAAGACCGTGAACGGGGAATCTGGTTCTGGTGGTGGAGGCGGTAATGCTTTCTTGGGACGACGCAGGAATATCTGTCGTCGTCGGCGATGTCCGCCGACGAGCGCAACACCTCTGACGGCATACGTTCAGAACGTTATCTCGCAGAAGCTACGCGGCCCCGAGCAAAACGGCGTGCTGTGGACATGTCGCGATCTACCTACCCGCCCTCCGCCCTTCGCAAGAGATGGCGACCATGACCCGGTCACTCTGGCCCGTCTCCGGATTCGATCAGCGATTTTCGTGCATCCCTCTGCATCCGTTGGCTGCCTACGTTCGTATCTAACTGTGCTTCCAGCCGGAAGTCGCTAGCTACGGAGATGATCATGAAAAGCAATCAACGCACGCGTTCTGTGCTGTTTGGCGCTGCCCTGGTGCTGGGCATCACGTCGCTTTCACCGTTAGTGATGGCGGGTGCCATGGATGCGCCTACCTCTGTGATGGTGGGCGGCGCCGCCATGTACCCCACCAAGAACATCATCCAGAACGCCGTGAACTCCAAGGATCACACCACGCTGGTGGCGGCGGTGAAGGCGGCAGGGTTGGTGGATACGTTGTCCGGGCCGGGCCCGTTCACAGTCTTTGCGCCCACCAACGAGGCCTTTGCGGCGTTGCCGGCAGGCACGGTCGACACTTTGCTCAAGCCTGAGAACAAGGCGAGCCTGGTCAAGATCCTAACGTATCACGTGGTGCCGGGGCGGCTGACTGCGAAGGATCTGTCGATGAAGGTTGATGCGGGTGGTGGCAAAGCTGAGCTCAAGACAGTGCAGGGTGAAACGCTGACCGTGAGCAAGGACGGCGACAGCTGGGCTGTGACGGATACCAAAGGCAACACCGCGCACGTGACCATCGGCGACGTTATTCAGTCCAACGGGGTGATTCACGTGGTCGACAAGGTACTGATGCCCTGAGGGCCGCGTGCAAGTGTTGAGCGACCGATGTCGCCGTCACCTCCGAAGTGGTGCGGCGACATGCGGTGATCAATCCCGTCACGGCCTGCATGCCGACGCCAACTTGCCAAGTCTGCTTGCGAGGTCCCATGCTGAAGCAGGTGCTTGTTTCACCGGGTCAACCCAGAAAGCCAGCGCAACAAGGCACATCCATGAGCCATTTGGCTGACGAACGCGATGAGCTGTCTCATCTGCTTACGCAGGTTGCCACCGGTAGCCAGGGCGCCTTTGCCGAACTCTATCGCCGCACCGCTGCGAAGCTGTTTGGTGTCTGCCTTCGCATGCTTGCTGATCATGGCGAAGCGGAAGAAGCGCTGCAGGAAATCTATACCACCGTGTGGCGCCGGGCCGAAAGCTTCGATGCGGGGCGGGCGAGCGCCATGACTTGGTTGATGGCGCTTGCTCGCAACAAAGTGATCGATCGCTTGCGGCAGCGCCACGAGTATCGGCCGTCGCATTCTGTTGACTTGGATGATCTTATCGACGATCAACCGGGGCCGGCCAGCCGGGCCGAAGCTACCGACGAGTATCGGCGCCTGAGGGAGTGTCTTGATGCATTGGAACCCAAGCAGCGTCAGTCGGTGCGCGAAGCCTTTTTCTCGGGATCCACGTACAGCGAACTCGCGGAGCGATGTCAGGTGCCGCTCGGCACGATGAAGAGCTGGATTCGCCGAGGGTTGTTGCAACTTCGCACGTGCCTTGACGCATGAATACGCCACTCGATAGCGACCGTTCGCAGCTTCGATATGCCGAGTATGTGCTCGGCGTGCTGGATGCCGATGCGCGTGCCGACGTGGTATCCGAGGTGCTAACCAGCGACGAGGCCGCTACCGCCGTGAATCTTTGGCATCGCCGATTGCAGCCCATGAGCGAAGAGATTTCGCCCGTCGAGCCGCCTGATCATGTATGGGCACGGATCCAGCAAGCTCTTAGATTCGACGTGCGAGAGCGAGCACGCATAGCGCCTGCGCGTCCTGGGCTGTGGGAGAACCTGCGCTTCTGGCACTGGATTGGATTGGGGGCCAGCACGCTGGCAGCCGCGTGTCTGTTGCTGCTGGTCATCACGACCGGTCCGCACATTGCACCGTCGTCACCTGCCGTTCCATTCATGGCGTCTTCCATCGCACAGACGGACGGCCATGTGGGTTGGACGGCAACGATGGATATCCAGCAAGCACGCATCATCGTTGTGCCCGTGGCACCCGAATCGTTCACCCAGGGAAAGGCGCCTCAACTGTGGTTGGTGCCTTCCGGGCAGAAGCCGATCTCAGTCGGCATGATTGCTACCCATGCGCCCACCACGCTGAAGCTTGATCGCGCCTTGCTGGCGCGATTGGGTCCCACCGCCGCGCTCGCCGTGTCGGTGGAGCCCGTGGGGGGCTCACCCACCGGCCAGCCTACCGGGCCAATAATTGCAACTGGTGCTATTGGCGCGGCACAAGGTTGAGGGTATTGATGTCGGCGTTCGATCCGTAGCCCAAATGCCTTCTTGAGGAAATCATGGAGATCTCGCCGAGTTGGGTAGGGCCCGGTAAGGATTGGGTCATCGTTGGCATGGGGTTGCTTGCGTTGTTCGCGCTCGCGGGTTGTGCCACCTATGCGCCATTCCCGCCCCAGGCAAACTTAAGACCACAACCGATACGGTGGTGCCCCTCAACAACCGAAGTCCAAGTGGGACCCAAAAATTCAACATCCTTACCAGGGTTGGGACGAGGGTGTTTCACTCATGCCCCGACGTAGGTGTCGTTCGATTTAAGGTCAGTCGCTATCGACGAATGGCCATCTGTCTGATGCGGTGACATCAATGTTCGACCCAAGGCGGACGGGAGCCAAGTTGATTCCGTCCATCTCAGTGTCGCGCTACGGTTCCCAGTGCTGGCCGCAGCACGGGCAGGCAAGGCTGGGATCATCGGCGTCGAGATCGTTCAGCAGAATCGTGACGTTGGTATCGCAGGCGTCGCATATGCGGTCTAAGGGGATGAGCATGTGCGCTTGCTCGCGCCGCCGTGGGTATCCCTCCACATCTTGGTCATCCAGGCAGACGACGTCGGTGTATCCGTGTTCGAAGCGTTCGGCGATCCCTGGTACGCCGGTCAGCAGCGAGGGCAACAGGCGGCGCGCGTCGATGGGGTCGGTGGTTGCCCATTGCCGGCCCAGCATCTCCGCCTGATCAAAAAGATCATTCCAGCCTGAGCGGTTGCGTGCGCTGTTGTCCGACTGTGACAAGGCCAGCGCGACGCTTCGGTCGCTCAAGCAGATCGTTCGCGCGAGCAGATCCAACCGGTCGAATTTTTTCGCGCGGGCGTCGACGGCTGGTGCCGAGGTGGCACCAAGACCCGGATGTGACCGGTAAGTGGCGTGCATAGCGATGTCCCCCTGTCGTGCTCAAGTCGAGCGGGCACGACGCGGTTCGCACCGTGCTTGGGAGGCAGTGTAGGAACCGGCTAGGTGGGCGGATGCCCGGATTCGGCCAAGGGATGCGCAGATTCGGCATCCGTCTGGGGTCTCCCCCGCACGGAGATGCTGCCGGGATCGTCACGCTGGCGACTACGTAGGCTCGGTTATGTTTGCCTGGTTGTGGTTGTTGCGTCAGCGAGAAGGTCACCGTGACGCAACAACGTGTCATCACCGACAGGAGTGGGCTCATGCTTGTCGACGTTTATCAAAGCAGCACCGATGCCGCGTGGTTCGTCGCCGTTGCGACGGGTAACCCGTTGGCGTTTGCGCGCGTGCCGAGCGACCCGGTGCTGGTGGATCCGCAGCTGTTTCTGCAAGGCGCTGATCTGGCTTCCAGCAATGAGTTCATTGGGCTGGATACGGCCGCGGTAGTGCAGCAGGTGGCGGACAAGGGGTTTGCCTTGTTCAAAGCGGGCCTGAGGTGACGCCGGGCCACCACGCGGCAGCTTCATGTCGGCAGAAACGCAGTGTCAGGAGGTCGTCATGTCCATCGATTCCACGCCAGGCTTGGGAAATACCTCTCTTGATGCGTTGATCCTCCGGGCTGTCGTGCGGAAGCTGCTGCAGAAGGGCGTGCTTTCTTCGGACGATGTGCGCGCGTTGTTGCTGGAGGCGACGGAGCACCTCGATACGGTGGTAGGCAATAACCTCACCGTTGAAGAGGCCCGGAGTATGGTCAAGGGAGACCTGGCGTCTTTCCTGGGATCTTCGTAATGGGCTCGGTGGCCACGTGTTGACCTGTCGGCTCCGGTCACCTATGGTCCAAGGCATGAACGCTACATGCGCCCGATGCTCGCTGATTATTCGCGCCACACCTTCTTTGGTGGGTTAGCGCGCGTTCTTCGGTCGCCAATGAAACCCGCCCTTGAGGCGGGTTCTTTTTATCCGACTCCTGGGTACCCCAAGCAGCACAGGAGTTACTCATGCAAACCGACCACCTTCACCCTTCCGCACTGCATCTGGTGTGCGGAAAGATTGCCTCGGGCAAGTCGACGTTGACGCGTCAATTGGCCAGCCGCGCGCATACCGTGCTGATCAGCGAGGATGCCTGGCTATCGCTGCTTTACACCGATGAGATCCGTAATCTGAGTGATTACGTGCGGCGCTCGGGCCAGTTGCGCAGTGCGCTTGGGCCGCATGTCGAATCGCTGCTTCGGGCCGGCGTGTCGGTGGTGCTCGATTTTCCGGCGAATACGGTGGGCCATCGTCGGTGGATGAAGGACATCATCGATCGATCGGGCGCCGAGCATCAGTTGCACTACCTCGATGTCCCGGATGAGCTCTGTAAGCAGCGATTGCGGACCCGCAACTCGGAGGGCTCGCATCCTTTCGCACCGACGGATGCCGAGTTTGACGAGATCAGTCGGCACTTTGTGGCACCCGTCGCCGAAGAGGGTTTTCGCGTGGTGCGTTATGCGTCGCTGGCAGAGGAGGGAGGCTGATCGCGATGGCTTTCGGGGGGTCGTCGTTCGGCTCCGGTCGTTATGCCTTCTCAACGGCGCCCGCCGCCTGGGCGAGTGCGCGTTGCATGGCGTCACCTTTGCGCTCGCTGTAACGGCTGACCAGATAGTCACTGCGTCCTCGCACCATCAGGGTGAACTTCATGAGTTCTTCCATGACGTCGACCACGCGGTCGTAGAACGGGGAGGGCTTCATCCGCCCGTGCTCGTCGAATTCCTGCCAGGCCTTGGCCACCGAGGACTGGTTGGGGATGGTCACCATGCGCATCCACCGGCCCAACACCCTCAGCGTGTTCACCACGTTGAACGACTGGGAGCCGCCGCACACCTGCATAACTGCAAGCGTTCGTCCCTGCGTGGGGCGAACGCTGCCATCTTCGAGGGGTAGCCAATCGATCTGGTTTTTGAAGACGCCGGTGATGGTGCCGTGGCGCTCGGGGCTCACCCACACCTGTCCTTCCGACCAGATCGACCACTCGCGCAGGCGCTGCACGTCGGGATGGCTGGCGGGCACGCTGTCGAGCATCGGCAACGTGTGGGGATCGAACACCCGTGTCTCGGCCCCGAGGTGCTGCAGGATGCGCTCAGCTTCCAGGGCCAGCTTGCGGGAGAAGGATTGGGGCCGCAGCGAGCCGTAGAGGATCAGGATGCGCGGCGGGTGGCTGGCATCCTCGGCGGTGCTGAGCCTGGGGCTGTCCGGACGGGGAAGCAGGTCGAGTTCGAGATGGGGTAGATCCTGAGTCATGGGCTTGTCGGTGATTCAATATTTCGACTATTCTAGTTTTATGGAAACGAATGACGCAATCGCCGCCTTGACCGCCCTGGGCCACGCCAAGCGGCTGGCCATCTTCCGTTTGCTGGTGGTCGCCGGCCCTGTGGGCCGCATGGCCGGGGACATCGGGGATGAGCTCGGCATGCCAGGGGCCACGCTGTCTTTCCATCTGAAAGAGCTGGCGAATGCGGGGCTGATTACGGCCGAGCCGCAAGGACGGTTTGTCTGTTATCGCGCGGCTTTCGACGCCATGAACGGGCTGATTGCCTACCTCACCTACAACTGCTGCGCCGGCAGCACGGGGGCGGCCTGTACACCGGGAAGCGCCATCTGTCAGCCCGGCGATGGCTGCTGACTTCTCCGGGGAGAATGCTGTGACTCATCGCGTCTTATTTGTCTGCACGGGCAACTCCGCCCGCAGTGTGTTGGCCGAGGCCACGTTGCGTGCCTGGGATGGCGCGCGGTTCGAGGCATTCAGTGCAGGCAGTCAGCCCACCGGCCGCATCAACCCTTACGCATTGGACACGCTGGTCGCTGCTGGCATGTCTACGATGGGTTTGCGCAGCAAGTCATGGGATGAGTTCTCCGGCGACAACGCGGAACCGATGGATCTGGTGATTACGGTGTGCGACAGCGCAGCCTCCGAACCTTGCCCGGTGTTCTTTGGTGATTTCGTGCGCACCCATTGGGGTTTGCCTGATCCGGCAGCGGTGGACGGCAGCGACGCCGACAAGCGCGCGGCGTTTGCACAGGCGCACGCCACCATCAAGGCGCGCCTCATGGCCTTTCTCACGCTACCCGCGGAGACCTGGACTGATCGGGATGCATTGAAGACCGCATTGGATCGCATTGGCTTCATCCAGTCCGAAGACGCCGTCCATGGCTGAGTCCGCAGCCACGCGGCCAGCCATCGGATTCTTCGAGCGCACGCTCACGCTCTGGGTGGCCGCATGCATCGTGTTGGGCACGGCGCTTGGTCATTGGCTGCCCGCACCGTTTGCCGTGCTCGGTGCGATGGAGATCGCCAAGGTCAATCTGCCGATCGCGGTGCTTATCTGGCTGATGATCGTGCCCATGCTGTTGAAGATCGACCTCGGCGCCATGCGTCAGCTTGGCCGACACTGGAAAGGCATGGGCGTCACCCTGTTCATCAATTGGGCGGTGAAGCCGTTCTCGATGGCGCTGCTGGCGTGGTTGTTCCTTCGGCATGTCTTTGCGGCTTATCTCCCGGCGGAACACGTGGATAGCTACGTGGCGGGCCTGATCCTGCTGGCGGCGGCGCCATGCACGGCCATGGTGTTTGTGTGGAGCAACCTGTGCGGCGGAGAGCCCACCTTCACGCTCGGTCAGGTGGCCATCAACGACGGCATCATGGTGGTGGCATTCGCACCACTGGTGGCGCTGCTTTTGGGTGTGTCGGCTATCACCGTGCCGTGGATGACCTTGATGTTGTCCGTGGGGCTTTACATCGTGGTGCCGGTGATCGGGGCGACGTTGCTGCGTCGTGTGATCCTCGCGCGCGGCGGCGAGCGAGCATTGGCCGAATACCTGCGCCGACTGGGGCCGGTATCGCTTGGCGCGTTGTTGGTCACGCTGACGCTGCTGTTCGGATTCCAGGGAAAACAGATCCTCGCGCAGCCGCTGATCATCGCCATGCTCGCGGTGCCGATCCTGGTGCAGGTCTACTTCACCTCAGGCCTGGCTTACCTGTTGAACCGTTGGCTGGGCGTCGAGCACTGCGTGGCCGGACCATCCGCCTTGATCGGGGCCAGCAACTTCTTCGAGCTTGCGGTGGCCGCTGCCGTCAGCTTGTTTGGCCTGAACTCGGGCGCGGCACTGGCGACGGTGGTCGGCGTACTGGTGGAAGTACCGGTGATGTTGTCCGTGGTGCGTATCGTCAATCGCTCCAGGGCCTGGTACGAAACGCCCCGCGTAGGGCGGCGCACCGCCTGATGCGTGTGCGGGCGATGCCATCGCCCAGCGTCATGGTCCCGTTGCGTTGTGAGCAACCGCCCGGCCCGACGCCGCGTCTGCATGAAGGGTCTGCGTGACTGGCGCCAGTGATGACTTCACCAAGGTGGCTTCCTGATTGAGGCAATCGGGTGGCGACAGGGGGTAGTTGCTGAGCACCAGCTTGCATGACCAGATGATCTCGGCGCCTTCCTTGCCGTTTCGTTCCGTGGGGATAAGCACCAGCACGGGGTCGGGGCTCGCACCCGTGTTGCGGGTGTGCAGCGTAATGAGCCCGCCATCGGCAATCTCCGCATACGCGATATAGGTACCGATCGACGCGGCGGGGTTGTAGTGCAAGTCGGTGGAGTGAATCTCCGCCAGCCCACCACGCACCGTGGCCGCCTCAAGCACCACGTCCTTCAATGCGTCGGCATCCTTCAGGGCGGCTGCGATGTGCTGCCTGGGGCCAAAACCCCGCCAGACAAGAACCGTCACGGTGACGATCACCATGACGCTCATCATCGCAATCAGCACGTTGAGCATGGACAGTCGACGTAGCTTGAGCATGATCTGCGCCCTTATTCGATCACGGCGGGCTTATTGGACAGGTCAGCTTTCGAGTCTAACCTGATCACGGTGTAGATGTGGTCTACACGCCCAACGCCCTGTTCGCTCGTTGTTTTTGGCCAGTCTCGGCAGCGTTTAGAGCCGTCAAACGGAGCATGCGTTAATCTGCACCTGTCTGTTCAGGGTGATCACAGGAGCGCAGGTGTCTTCTCTCGACTCAAGACGGACGTTATGGACGGCGCATCCCGGCCGCTGGAGACGACCTTGCCTGGCGGCTCGAATCTGCCCCTGTTTGGATGCGCAAGCCTAGGAACTTCGTGATACGAGTGGACTGCAACATGATTGAAGGGCTTTGCGCACGCTATGGATGAGCACGGATCGGGTTCCGGTCGGACTGCCTTCGCCTTCATTGCGTTGCTTACCTTGCTCACCGTGACGGCTCTTTACGCGCCGCGTTTCGAGCATCGCGCGGTCGTCGCCAGCGTTGCGCCTGCGCCACGGCCCGTGGGGCCCACCGTCGAGCTGTGGCTGAGCACGGCCGATCGACGGCTCAAACTGATGCCGCAGCCCGACATCGCCATGAGCGCCCGTGGATCGGCGCCCGCGGACATCGTCATTGAGATCGACAAGAAATACCAAACCATGGTCGGTTTCGGCGCAGCGATGACCGACTCGTCAGCATGGCTGCTGCAAAACAAACTGTCCGATGGGCAACGCAGCGATTTGCTCCATGAGCTGTATGGGCCGCCGCCCAATCTCAACCTGAACATGATGCGCCTCACCATCGGCGCCTCGGATTTCTCGTTGAAGCCTTACACCTTGGACGACGTGCCCTTCGGGCAGACCGATCCGGATCTGCAGCATTTCAACGTCACGGCCAACTTGCTTGACGTGATACCGGTGGTGCGCGAGGCGCTTTCCGTCAACGCAGGATTGCGCATCATCGCCTCGCCATGGAGTGCGCCGGCGTGGATGAAATCCAGCGAAAACCTGATTGGCGGGGAATTGCTTGAGCAGTACGAAAGCACGTATGCGGACTATCTCATCAAGTACCTTGACGCCTATCGCGGTTACGGCATCCCCATCTTTGCGCTGACCTTGCAGAACGAGCCGGGCTTTGTGCCGGTCACCTACCCGGGCATGGAAATGCCGGCGGATACGCGGGCGCGCATCGTCTCGCAGTACCTCGGCCCCCGGCTGGCAAGCCGCACGCCTAAAACCACCATCCTGGAGTGGGATCACAACTGGAGCCATCCCGAGCAGCCGCTGAGCGTGCTCGGCGACGCCGATGCCGCTCGCTATATCGACGGCGTGGCCTGGCATTGCTACGAAGGCAGTCAGGCGGCGCAGGGTCGCGTGCATCGCGCGTACCCCCAGAAGAGCGTCTATATCACCGAGTGTTCGGGCGGTGATTGGGCGTCGAGCATCAACGGCGAGCTGATCTGGTTCTCGCGGAACTTGCTGGTCACGGGCATCAGGCAGTGGGCGAGTGGCGTGGTGTACTGGAACCTGGCGCTCGATGAAGACCACGGCCCTCATTTCGGCGGGTGTGCCGCCTGCAAGGGCGTGATCATGATCGACTCGAAAACGGGCGAGGTCAGTCGCAACGACGAGTACTACGCGCTGGCGCACTTCAGCAAGTTCGTGTTGCCCGGCGCCGTGCGTGTGGCATCCACCGACACCGACGCCGATCAGGGCATCGCCAATGTGGCATTCCAGAACACGTCGGATGGATCGATTGTGCTGGTAATGGTGAACAGCAAAACCGATGCGCGTCCAGTGTCGGTTGTCGAGGGCCAGGTGCGTTTCGACTACACCATGCCGCCGCGCAGCGTGGCCACCTTTGTGTGGAACCACGACAAGACCGGTGCGTGGGTGCGTCGCGCTGTGTCATGGCTGGATCGGGCAGCTACTGAGGCCATCAAGGGCCGTCGCACGACACCGACGCAGCACTAACAGGGTGCTCCGGGGGCACTGCGTCCATTAGGCCACTTCCACCGTGGACTCCATGGCCTCGGCGGCATCGCTGACCACCTCGGATTCCGTGCGTCGTGCGCCGCGGAACAGAAACGCTCCGCCTGCACAGATCAACATGGTCGCTCCCGCCAATAGGAAGACATCACTGTACGCCTCCAGCAACGCCTGCTTGTGCACCACCGAGGCCAGCTGCGCCAGCGAGCGCTGACGCAGCCCCGCGTACGCTGCTCCTTGCAAGGCATCCGACGGTGCCACTGCGTGACCTGCCAGACGTGTCACGCTCTGTGCGATACGTTCGCGATAAGCAGCGAGGTAGGGCGTTACGTGCTCCCCGATACGTTCGGCGTGGAACTTCTGCCGCACCACGATCAACTGGCTGGCAATGGCAATGCCGATAGCGCCACCCACGTTGCGCACCATCGAAAACACGCCGGAAGCTGAGCCAAGTTCGGCCTTGTCCAAACCCTCCACCGCCATCACGCCCAGCGCCACCACGATCAGTGACTGGCCCACGCCACGCACGATCAAAGAGGGCACGATGGTATTTTTCGCGGCATCCATGTCGAGATGGATGTTCATCAGGCAACCGATCGCCATGATCACAAAGCCCGCACCAATCGCCAGCCGCGGACTGGTGGCGCGCATCAACGGTGGCGTGGCGAACGACATCACGAACTGCACGACACCGTAAGGGATCATGGTCAGGCCGATCTCGCGCGCGTTGTAGCCCTGCACGTCGGCGAAGTAGTTGGGCACCAGGAACACTACGCCAAACACCACTGCGCCAAACAGAAACTGCATAAGGCTCGCCAGCCCGAAGTTGTAGGCACCGAGCAAGCGCAGGTTGATGAAGGGCTGCGCACGGCGTAGTTCCGTCCAGACAAACGCCACCAAGCCGGTCACGGCAACGATGGCGGACACCAGGATGAAGGAGGAGGAAAACCAGTCCTTGCGCTCACCTTCTTCAAGCATGATTTGCAAGGCCGAAAGGCCCAGCGCCATGGCCGCAATGCCACCCCAGTCGCCGTTGCGCAGCTTGGCCAGATCGGGCGGCGTCGGGCGGATGGACCAACCGATCGCCGCGAGCAACGCCAGCCCTGGCGGAATCTGCAGATAGAAGATGTAGCGCCACGAATACATCTCGGTGAGCCAGCCACCCAGCGACGGACCCGCCGCTTGCGCCACGTTGTTGGATACGGCGAACAAGGCCATGCCCAGCGCATGCTTCGAGCGTGGCAGCTCCGTCACGATCAACTGGAAACTCAGGGGAATCAGCACGCCACCAAACGCACCCTGCAGGGTGCGCGCAAAGATCATGGTGCCGATGTTGGGCGCCAACGAGCAAAGGATGGAGAACACCACAAAGCCTGCCGTGCCTGTCATCAGCACGCGACGCATCGAGAACACGCTGGTCAGCCATGCGGCCAGCGGAATCACGATGATCTCGGCCACCAGGTAGGCCGTGCTGATCCATGAGCCTTCTTCGAACGTGGCGCCCAATGAACCACGGATATCCGGTAGCGACGCATTGGTGACGTGCACATTCATGCCTGCCATGAAGCAGCCCACCGCGCCGCCGATCACCGCGACCCAGGTGCGCAGCGACACCTTCTCCTCAGCCGTTGCACTCATGGCGTGCGCTGCGTGTCGATAGTGGCCACGACCGACATGCCAGGACGCAAGTCGCTGGCTTCGGCTGCATCCAGTGCAATGCGCAGCGGCATGCGCTGCACGATCTTGGTGAAGTTGCCAGTAGCGTTATCCGGCGGCAGCAATGCGAACTCCGCACCGGATGCGGGAGAAAAACTTTCCACGTGGCCATGCAGGTTGCGTCCGCCCAGCGCATCCACCTCCACCTGCACCGGTTGGCCCGGGTGTACACGGGCCAGCTGCGTTTCCTTGAAGTTCGCCACGACATAGGTATTGCGCGGCACGATCGCGAGCAGGGGTGTACCCACGGCAACGTATTGGCCTACGCGCAGGCTGCGCTGTCCCACCCGGCCGCTGCTGGGCGCCTGGATGCGCGTGTGATCCAGATCCAACTGCGCCAACGTCAGCGCGGCTCGCGCCTTGGCGAGATCGGCCTCGCCCGCATCGCGTGCCGCTTCCGCCTTCGCGCGCTCGGTTTGCAGGGAAGCGAGGCGTTTGCGGCTACCGGCCAGCGCGGCCTGGGCCTGCGCTTGTGCGGAGGAGCTCATGGCTGCCTCAGCCTGCGCGCTTTCCAGCTGCTCCTGGCTGGCGATCTGTTCGTTCCGCAACTGTTGCTGGCGTTGGTAAGCCAGCGCCGCCTTGTGCGCGGCGGCTTGTTGTGCGGTGACATCGGCTTCGGCCGCGGCGATATGGCTGGCCTGTTCGTCGGTGAGCGCATCGAGATTGGTGATGGCCGCGCGGCGTCCGCGCAGCTCGGCATCGGCGGCATCTACCGCGCCCTGCGCGAGGGCGACACGTGCGCGGTAATCGCTGTCGTCGATGCACGCGAGCACGTCGCCGGCGTTGACGTCCTGATTGTCCTGCACCCGCACCTCGGCCAGATAACCACTCACGCG
>NZ_JAELTQ010000001.1 GCF_016428905.1 Dyella sp. ASV24
CGGCGCACCCACAGCTTCTGCTTGTGCGACCACTCATTGCGACGAACGATACGGATGCCGTTGCGCGCCAGTTCCGGCAGGATCTTGTCGTTGAGGATGGCGTACTGGCGTTCGATCTGCTTATGCGTGATCTCGCTGATCTCGGCGAGCGCTTTGCGAGGCGTTACACCGTCGGAGCCGACAATTTCGTGATCGAACGCGATCTGGCTCTTGAGTCCGGCCACGCGGATCTCGAAGAACTCGTCCATATTGCTGGAGAAGATCAGCAGGAACTTGAGGCGTTCGAGGATAGGTTTGCTTTCATCCAGTGCCTGCTCGAGCACACGAATGTTGAACTGCAACTGCGACAGTTCACGGTTGATATAGAGCGAGGGGTCGTTGAGATCCGGCGCCACAGCGGCGGGCGGGGTTTCGGTCGGTGCAGGGCGCACAGGTTCGGCGGCCACGGTGTCGCGCTCGGGGCTGTTACGGACGACATCGGTACTCATCGGTTCACCGTTTGGCAAGCGGGCGCGGCGGTGCCGCGCGGTCCGCAAAGGAACATAGTACGGCTCCGATAACTACCGGGCCATGGCAGCGCAGCACAGGGATTGCACTGTCACGCCTCCGACATATTGCACATCGCAGCTGACGTAACCATGACAGTGCATGCACTTATGTCACGAACTTGTGATCGGATGCGCCGCCAGCTTTTATGCTGCGGGTGAGGCGAGATAACGGCTGGGCGCCATGCCAAGCACGCGCCGGAAGGCTGCGGTGAATGCGCTGGGGTTACCGTAACCAAGGTCCACCGCGACCTGCGTGATGGCCTCGCCGTTACCCAGTCGCGTCAGCGCGGAGAGCAGACAGGCCTGCTGTCGCCACGCGGTAAAGCTCATACCGGTTTCCTCACGAAACGTACGCGTGAAATGGCGACGACTCATGCCTGCCTGACGCGCCATATCGTCGATCTTCACTTCCTGCGAGGGTTGTTCCAGCAGTTGGCGACACAGCGTAGCGAGGCGCTTTTCGCGGGGCAGCGGTGTGCTGAGCGGCAACACGGGCATGCGGCGGATCTCGTCCAGCAGCAGGCCCATGACGCGCCCGTCGCGTCCGTCGAGTTCGTACTCGGCAGGCAGGTCCACCGCTTCCATCAACAGCTCGTGGAGCAGGGGAGAGACCGCAATGACCTGGCAGTGGGAGGCAAGGCCAGCCGCACGTGCCGCCTCGGGCGTTACATAGGCGCTGCGGGTGCTCACCGGGCCGCCCATATGCACTTCATGCGTTACGCCGGGGGGAATCCACAGTGCCCGCCGTGGCGGCACCACCCAGCTGCCTTCGCTGGTGACGGTGGTCACCACGCCGGTGGAGGCGTAGAGCAATTGTCCGCGCCGATGCGAATGCGGGGGCAATACATGGTGCGGGGGGTATTCGTTGCCCGTCGCGATCACGTCGCGGGGTGTCTGGTCATACGCTTCGGCGCGGGCGTTGCGCACGGGTTTGGCCCATTTTCGACAGAAATTGACCCGGTGATGCATGCGGGCCGGCGCCGCCCACTTTATGGTGAGGTCCCCACGGACGCAAGCGCGTCGTGTTGCCGCACATCCACCCCCACGAGTCATCATGCAAACCCGCGTCGAAGACATGCCGCTGGCCGTCGAGCCACCTGCCGTACCGCCCGTTGTCGCGTCTGCTGCCCAGGCCGAGCACACCACGGAATTCCGCATCCTCGGAGCGATCAGCTTCTCGCACCTGCTCAACGACATGATCCAGTCGTTGATCCTGGCGATCTATCCGATCCTCAAGAGCGGCTTCAATCTCAGCTTCGCCCAGATCGGCACGATCACGCTGACTTACCAGATCACCGCGTCGCTGCTGCAGCCAGCGGTGGGCCTGATCACCGACAAAAAGCCGATGCCGTATTCCTTGCCCATCGGCATGGGCTTCACGCTGTGCGGCCTGTTGCTGCTGGCGACAGCACCGAACTTTGCGGTGCTGCTCGTCGCGGCGGCGCTGGTGGGCACGGGCTCGTCGGTGTTCCATCCGGAGTCCTCGCGCGTGGCGCGCATGGCATCCGGTGGACGCCATGGCTTGGCGCAGTCGCTGTTCCAGGTAGGCGGCAATGCGGGCGCCTCGCTGGGCCCATTGCTGGCGGCTTGGATCATCGTGCCGCACGGGCGCGGCAGCGTCGCGTGGTTTGCACTGGCGGCGCTGCTGGCCATCGTGGTGCTGCTGCAAGTGAGCCGCTGGTATCGCGATCACCACGCGGTACGTGGCAAGCCGAAGGGGCGCAGCGCCTCGCACATCGTGCTATCGCAGGCGCAGGTGGTGTGGTCGCTGGTGATTCTCGGCCTGCTGATCTTCTCCAAGTACTTCTATCTGGCGAGCATCAGCAGCTATTACACGTTCTTCCTGATCCATAAGTTCGGCGTGTCCGTGCAGAACGCGCAGGCACACCTGTTCGTGTTTCTGTTCGCCGTAGCGGTGGGCGCACTGATCGGCGGGCCAGTCGGCGACCGCATTGGCCGCAAATGGGTGATCTGGGCGTCTATTCTCGGCGTGGCGCCGTTCACGCTGATCCTTCCGCATGCCAGCTTGTTCTGGACAGGCGTGCTTACGGTGATCATCGGCCTGATCCTGGCCTCTGCGTTCTCGGCCATCCTGGTCTATGCGCAGGAACTGATTCCGGGTCGTGTGGGTACGGTATCCGGCCTGTTCTTCGGTTTCGCCTTCGGTATGGGCGGCATCGGCGCGGCGGTGCTGGGACACATCGCGGATGCGCGTGGCATCGAGTACGTGTATGGGCTGTGCGCTTACTTGCCGCTGATCGGCATCATCACGGCGTTTCTTCCCAACCTGGAAGGCAAGCGCGGGTGAATGAGCCGTGTCACGAGGCCGCCTCCATGGCGATGCTCAAGGAGCTCGCTAGGGGCGAGTAGCCTGAGTTGGTTCTGCTCAGTCGAAACGAAGAAGGCAGCCTTTATGGCTGCCTTCTTCGTTTCCGTTTGATCAATATTTACTGGCGCTTACCGTGTTGCCCTGCAACCTCAAACATCGGCCGCGGTGCACGTGCATCACACCACCACCGGCTCCGGCTCCAGCCGCACGCCAAACTTGGCGCGAACACCTTCAATCACCTTCTGTGCAAAGGCCCACAGCTCGGCACCCGTGGCGCGACCGTGATTCACCAGCACCAACGAATGGCGGTTGGAGATGCCTGCATCACCGTCGCGCATACCCTTGAAACCGCTGGTTTCGATCAGCCACGCGGCGGAGAGCTTCCAGCGTCCGTCACTGCCCACCCACGACACCAGTTCCGGATGCTCGCGTTTCAGCGCTTCGCCCAGCGAAGCGTCGACAATGGGGTTCTTGAAGAAGCTGCCGGCATTGCCGATCACGGCCGGATCCGGCAGTTTTTTCGTGCGCAGATGCACCACCGCTTCAGCCACGTGGAAGGGCGCCGGCTTGGCGATACCCATGTGGGCCAACTCTTCGCGGATGCCCGCGTAGTCCAGTCGCAACTCACGGGAGCGGGGCAGGGCGAAGCGCACGGCGGTGACGATGTAACGCCCCGGCTGATGCTTGAACACCGAATCGCGATAGGCGAAAGCACAGGCGGCGCGATCGAGCACGGCCACGCGCTGCTCCTGGGTGTCCCAGGCTTCCACGCTTTCTATGAACTCGGCGACTTCCGTGCCGTACGCGCCGATGTTCTGGATCGGTGCAGCACCCACCGTACCTGGGATCAGGATCAGGTTTTCCAACCCGGCAAAGCCCTGGCCCAGCGTCCAGCGTACGAAGTCGTCCCAGCGCTCGCCTGCTGCTACGGCGATGTGTGCGACTTCACCGTCCTGTTCCACCTGAACGCCGCGCGTGGCCATGGCCAGCACAGTAGCGTCGACATCGCCGGTAAACAGCATGTTGCTGCCTTCACCCAGCACCAGCAGTTTGCCGTTGCGTACGGCAGGGAAGTCCAACAGCTCGGTGAGCTTCGATGCGTCGTGGATCTCTGCCAGCAGGCGCGCGCGCGCATCGACGCGCAGCGTGTTGCGCGTGCCGAGTGGAGCGTTTTCGATCAGTGTGTAGCCACCCATGTCAATGCGCTCAACCGGCATGGGTATCCTCCCGCTGATGACGGATCGCATCGACGCATTCGGCGATCAGTGTCGGGCCGCGATAGACCATGCCGGAGTAGATCTGCACCAGCGAGGCGCCCGCATCGATCTTTTCCGCAGCGTTGTTGCCGTCGAGGATGCCGCCTACGCCGATGATGTCCAACTGGTTACCCACGCGCTGGCGCATGCCGCGCAACACCGCCGTGGATCGGGCGAACAAAGGCTTGCCGGAAACGCCGCCGATTTCGTGGCCATGCGGGTCGTCCGCCACGGAAGAATGATCAATCGTCGTGTTGGTACAGATCACGCCGTCTACTTTCGCGGCCAATAGCACTTCGGCGATGGCGTCCAGCTCGGTGTCGCTCAGGTCTGGCGCAATCTTCAGTAGCATCGGCCTGCGTGCGCCGGTCTGCGAGCCCAGACGCTCCTGTGCTTCGCGCAAGGTCTCGATAAAGCGGCGCAGCGTGGCCTCTTCCTGCAGGTCGCGCAGCCCCTGCGTATTGGGCGAGGAGATGTTCACCGTGATGTAGCTGGCAAGCGCATAGACGCGCTCCAGGCAGAACAGATAATCGTCCACGGCCTTCTCGTTGGGCGTGTCCTTGTTCTTGCCGATATTGATGCCGAGCACACCGCGATAGCTGGACTTCTGCACGTTGCGCACCAGCGCATCCACGCCGTCGTTATTGAAGCCGAGGCGGTTGATCACCGCCTGGTGACGGGGCAGGCGGAACATGCGTGGCTTGTCGTTGCCCAACTGCGGGCGCGGCGTGGTGGTACCCACCTCGACAAAGCCGAAGCCCAGCGCGCCCAGCGCGTCCAGATGGTCGGCATTCTTGTCCAGGCCGGCAGCAAGCCCCACGGGGTTGGGAAAGCGAACGCCGAATGCCGTGGTGGGCAACTCGACGGGCGGCTTGGCCACGATATGCAGGAAGTTGCTGCGATGGGCGACGTCGAGGCCGTAAAGGGTCGCGCGGTGCGCGGCCTCGGCGTCGAGTGCAAACAGTAGTGGGCGGATAAGGTTGTACATAGTCAGTTGAGCTTGCCCACGTAGATGACGGTGTCGTAATCAAAGCTGATGCGCCCATTCACCGCGCAGCGGTCGAACAGCTCGCGCAACGCGCGCATCATGGGTTCGTGTTGCGGCTGCCCTTCGCGCGGTGCATAGGACGATGAAAGCAGGCGGCCAGCCAGGCCGTCGTAGTCCAGCAGCTGGCCATGATCGAAGCGGCCCATGGCAAGGTAGCCATCGCCGAACCAGGCGCGCATGCTGGGCTCATCGCCGTAGCGTTCTGCCACGCTGGTGTAATCCGTACCGTAGTGCTTGAGCAGGGCTTCATAGCCTTCGAGGAAAGGTGTGCCCACCAGGCGACGGGAATTCCAGATGATGGCCACCAGCCCCTTGGGGCTCAGGATGCGCCGGAACTCCTCGCGCGTCGCGTCCTTGTCGAACCAGTGGAAGGCCTGCGCGACCGTGATGAGGTCGATGCTCGCATCGCCCAGCCCGGTAGCCGTGGCACGGCCATCGACGGCGCTGAAGCGCGGGTCATCGCCCAGCCAGCTCTCCGCCGCCTCGCGCATGGGCGCATTCGGCTCCACCGCGATCACGCAGTAACCGCCGTCGAGAAACAGCTTGCTGGAAATACCGGTGCCGGCGCCGATGTCCGCCACTTGCCACGTCGGCGTGATGCCAAACGTGTCCTGCAACCATGCCAGCATCGTGACGGGATAGTCGGGCCGATAACGCACGTAATCGGCGACGCGGTCGCTGAAGCGTTCGGTGGACTTGAGATCGGTCATGGCATTACCCCGTGAGCAATTGGCCGCCGTCGACACACAGCGTCTGGCCGGTGATCCAGCTGGCGAACGGTGAGGCGAGGAATAACGCGGTATGGGCGATTTCCTCCGGCTTGCCGAAACGGCCGAAGGGAATCTTCGCCAGCGTACGCTGATAAAGCTCCGGCGCTTCCGTTTTACGCCGATCCCACAACCCGTCCGGAAACTCGATGGAACCCGGCGCGATAGCGTTTACGCGGATGCGGTGTTCGGCCAGCGTCAGCGCCTGTGAGGTGGTGTACTGATTCAGCGCGGCCTTGACCGCCGCATACGCCGGGCCGCGCACGCCAGGATGAAAGGCAGCAATGGACGAGGTATGCAAGATGGAGCCATGCGATGACGCCTTGAGCCAGGGCAGGGCATGGCGTGAGGCGCGTACGGCAGCCATCAGGTCGATATGGAAACCGGCGGCCCAGCCGTCGTCATCGTCGCTGAAGCCGTAGCCGCTGGCATTGTTGACCAGCACGTCGATACCGCCGAGTACCTCGGCGGCGTCGTGGATGTAGCGCTCGATAGATGCAGCGTCGCCAAGGTCACAGCTTTGTGTGTGCACTGTCACGCCGTGGGAGGCGATGGCATGGCGTACTTCGGCCAGCGCGTCCTCGCCACGTGCACATACCGAGATGAATGCACCCGCCTGGGCGAAGGCCAGCGCGATGCTGCGCCCGATACCTTTGCTGCCGCCACAGATGACGACGCGATATCCGCGAAAATCGAAGGCTGTGGAAGCCTCGCCTGTCGTTTCTCGCGTATCTGCCATGATCGTTTCAGTGCAAGTGACTGGCGCCGACGCGGAGGCCAAACGCGATGAATGCGATGACAAACAGCGCACCAAGCACCGTAAAAACAATTTGCGTATAGCCCAGGATCAGCCCGGCGAGCGCCAGCCCATCACCGTCTACAGCGCCTTGCGGTGCCCGTCGGATTTCCTTGCGCGCCATGTGGCCACAAACCACCGCGACGATGGCGCCGACCACGGGCAGCAGAAGCCATGCGGCAATGCCAAACACCAGGCTGACCACCGCTAGCTGGTTGGTCGTGCGTTGAGTAGCGGGCTGGTAGCTCATGGTTCCTGCACCTCCTGCGCACGTTGAAAAGAAGGGTGGCCGACAAGCGTCGGCCACCGGATGCCACGGTCTTACAGATCGAACTTGATGCCCTGCGCCAGCGGCAGCGAGTTCGAGTAGTTGATGGTGTTGGTCTGACGGCGCATGTAGACCTTCCATGCATCCGAACCCGACTCGCGACCACCGCCGGTTTCCTTCTCGCCACCGAAAGCGCCGCCAATTTCCGCACCGGACGTGCCGATGTTGACGTTGGCGATGCCGCAGTCGGAACCCGCCGAGGACAGATACTGCTCGGCCGACTTCAGGTTCTGCGTGAAGATGGCCGAGGACAAGCCCTGCGGCACGCTGTTCTGCAGATCGATGGCTTCATCCAGCGTCTTGAACGGCATCACATAGAGGATCGGCGCAAAGGTTTCCGTCTGCACCACTTCGTCGCTGTTCTTGACGCCAGTGATGATGGTCGGCAGCACGAAGTTGCCCTTGCGATCGGTGAGCGCGGCACCGCCAGTGCGCACCGTACCGCCTGCGGCCTTGGCCTTCTCCACAGCGCCGAGGTAAGCCTGCACGGCTTCCTTGCTGTTGAGCGGACCCATCAGCGTGGTGGCCAGCGTCGGGTCGCCGATCTTGCCTTCCACCTGCTTGTACGCAGTGACCAGCTTGTCGGTCACTTCGGCGGCAATGGATTCGTGCACGAACAGGCGACGCGTGGTGGTGCAGCGCTGGCCGGCCGTGCCGACGGCGCCGAACACAATGGCCGGAATGGCGAGCTTCAGATCCGCACTTTCGTCCAGGATGATGGCGTTGTTGCCGCCCAGCTCCAGCAGCGAGCGGCCCATGCGCTTGGCGACGCGCTCACCCACATGGCGACCCACCTTGGTGGAGCCGGTGAAGCTGATCAGCGGGATGCGATGGTCGTCCACGAACGCCTGCGAAATGTCGGTGCCGGCGTCGTTGAACAGGAAGAAGATGTCCGGGAAGCCGGCTTCCTTCAAGGCGTCGTTGCAGATCTTCATCGTCGCGATGGCCGACAGCGGTGTCTTCGGCGACGGCTTCCAGATGCAGATATCACCGCAGATACCGGCAAGGAACGCATTCCACGCCCACACCGCCACCGGGAAGTTGAACGCACTGATGATGCCCACCAGGCCCAGCGGCTGGTACTGCTCGTACATGCGGTGACCAGGGCGTTCCGAATGCATGGTGTAGCCGTAAAGCATGCGGCTCTGGCCCACTGCGAAGTCGGCGATGTCGATCATCTCCTGCACTTCACCGTCGCCTTCGGGCTTGATCTTGCCCATTTCCAGCGCGACCAGCGAACCCAGGGCATCCTTATGCTTGCGCAACGCTTCGCCGCACAGGCGGATAGCTTCGCCACGGCGCGGAGCCGGCGTGGTACGCCACACCTTGAAGGCTTCCTGCGCACGCTTGACGATCAGTTCGTAGTCCGCCGCGCTCGATGCGTGCACCGAGGCAATCACGTCGCCGGTCGCCGGGTTCACCGGGTTCAGCGTGCCGGCATCGGTCGTCTTCGACCATTCGCCATTGCCCAGATAAGTGCCCGATTGCGTGTTGCCAAGACCGAGGGCAGTGAGGATTTCGTGGGACATGCTTCACTCCAGACCGTGGCGCGGGGATAGCGCCGGGATGAAAACGGCCATTCTAGCAGGGGCCCCGGACCGGGTTCGCGCCGCCCACCGTTCCATGCCAGAATTCACCCCGCTGCCCCCGTAGCTCAGCTGGATAGAGCGTCCCCCTCCTAAGGGGAAGGTCGTACGTTCGAATCGTATCGGGGGCACCATTCAGCTATTCCGCACGATTCGGTTATCTGCCCGGAATCACCACGAAACGCCCGCGCTGCAAGGCTTGCGGGCGTTTTTGTCTCTACGGCTCTGCCCTTCAATTCCCCCATCCGCCCGGATGAACTCCCCAAAATTTCCCCATATGCCCTCCCCATGGCGAGCATCCAGAAATCTGGCAACAAGTGGCGCGTGCAGGTCTATGTAAAAGGCCAGCGCGACTCGGCATCCTTCCGGACCAAGCAGGAGGTATCCGCTTGGGCGCTGACCCGCGAGGCCGAGCTGGGTGGCAAGAAGCTCCCCGACAAGACCTTCGGCGAAGCCATGAAGGACCATGAGCGCAATGTTGCGACGCACCTTGGGGGGCGCTGGGAGCTTACGCGCCTGAAGGTCTTCCAGGAGTCATCGCTCGCGCGTCGCAAGCTGGCCAGCCTGGCCTGATCAGGATGTGGCGAGACCGTGATGTGACCGGGCGCGGCGGCATGTCGAAGTTGGACGTGCTGTACGCGCTTCAGTCGGTCGATTTTTCACCGAGGCCGGCATGGAAAAGACGACGTATGCCGTTGCACGGCTGCAGGATGTCGTCGGAGGAACGAATGTTCCGAGGATCATTGTCCAGCAGTGGAATGCTGGCATGGCAGTCTCCACGAAGTCTGGAAGAAGCACTTCGGGTACAACAGTGGCGTGATCCGCCGGACTTCGTGCTAATTAGCATCGACCTTGAACTAACCTGTCACCGTCTCCGGCCAGGCTGGCCCCTATCTGGATGTTCAAGGGTAATCTGGAGCTATTCGCAAAGAGCGCGCCATCGCAGCCGATCGGCTGCGGAACGGCGGTTACTTCGTACGAGGTAGCGGTTACCGGACCTTGAGTTCTACCTGGTTGGATCGCTCGATCCTGTCCGCGTAGCGGCGCTCAAGGAAAATCGGCTTTTCTCCCGATGTTGCGAGTATCGATGGGTCCACCCGTGCGGTGACAACATTTCCCGCTATCTGGCTCGACAGGTAGTGACCGTCCATCACGATCATGGTTCCATCGGGTGCGGGTCCACCGTCTGTCGTGATCCATATGGCCGACTCGCCATTGGGCTGCAGGTTGATCGGCTCGCCAGCGCGACTCTCTTGTGGCCCAAAGTTTGCGATAGTCGCGTGCATGGTCTGCACGGGGGCAGAGGTCCAATGATGCGTTGCCGCTCTGGCTCCGACCAGTGCGGCAAGCAGGGTTGCTAGCGCGATTAGCACCCTTCGGTGTTTCTTCAGCGTTGGGGCGTTCGCGCGAGCAGCGAAATCTTTGCCAAACTTAATCGATGGCTTCTCGACAAATCGCCAACTCAGGGACGCAAAGGCAGTGGATAAGGGGACTGCGATCAAAGTCAGCACGTAGGCTGTCAGATGGATCGGCGCGAGAGCCATAATAATTTGTTGGCTAGGCCATCCGTAGATGTAGATGCCATAGCTCAAATCCTGCTTGGGCCGCCACAGCTTTCCGATCAGGGGCGACTGGCCGATCATCATCATGATCCATGCCGCTGATGCGTAGAACAGGAATACGTGGGCAATGCCAGTCGATACCACGGCTCCGGTAATCAGAAGGATTCCTTGCCATAGTCTGATGCGCAGCCTTGCAGATAAACCATAGACGCATACACCAGCGAGGAACATGGCAGCTGCGGCGCGGCTGTAGTCAGCATTGAGCAGGGTGATCGGCAATAGCTCAACAATGCCAGGAACGACAACCGCCACAAACGCAATGGCGCCCGCGATAGCCAGTCGGGCGGGTGTTCGGGCCATGTCTAGCGCACCGATGAAGGCGAGAACAACATACATTTTCGCTTCCATCGGAAGCGTATGGATGGAGCCGTTCAAGCTTTGAGAGGCGTTGTTTTTCAGCAGCCCGTCGATGTACCAAGTGAGGTCAAATACGCTATTGCGCAGAGTGTAGTCATAGAACTGATCAAACTTCAGATATTGCAGGAATGTTGGATGCTTGTTGATCACTGCGATTATGATCGAAGTCACCAAAAGGCAAACGAACAGTCCAGGCCAAATTCTCATGAATCGCTTCAGGATGAAGCTAGGGACGTGGGGATCCTTGTTGAAACTTTGCGCAACGAACAAACCGCTGAGGAAAAAGAACAGCTGAACTGCAAGACCGCCCACCGTAGTGACGGGAAGGAACGCTATCGATAGATGGTCGTGCAAACCTGGCGACAGCGCAAACGAATGAAAATAGATCACGCTTGCGGCTAGAATGAGACGCACAAGCGTGTAGTTGTTGTTGTGACTTTCGATGGTGTCGCGCAGTGTTCGAACGTCTTTGTTTTTGCTCTGCATGATCAACAAAGCGATTTTTTTCGGGTTCAGATACGCAGGTGAATGCGCGCGCCGATGCCGCATCTGACTGGCGTCATCCGCGGTGAAATCGGTCGTTACCTGCCCCAAAGCTATGTCGTTCCTGCCGTTCAATGCATAGTTCCTTTTTACTTATCCCTTAAGTTTGTCGTCAGACGGTCACATAAGCAATGTATGCCGCACTGAGCGGCATTTACATGTGTTTTATCTTCTGAGCTTGAGCCGCTGTATGTTTGCGGCGTGTATGGTTGCTGCGAGCTGTGCGAGGGGCCACGATTAGTGCGCCCACTTGATCACAGATGGGGAGTTTTCGTCCGCCTGTGTCCCGTCGATTGCTCAGCGCCTTGATGGCGCACGGGAGGCAAGCCTAGCCCAGAGGGGCAGGGGCACCATTTTCAATCACTTGCATAAATGGTGCGCCGCGCCATTCCGCGTGCCGCATAGAAAATGGCTATGAGGCATTGCCTTGGTGGCAGCGGCATAGGCGGTGCTTAGAGCGATTCGTTCTACAAGACGACCACACGCAGGATTCAGTCAGTCGATTCCCGTTGGCTGCTATCGGCTGGGAAGATCTGACGCAGTTGCTTGCATAGCTGCCCGATGTCATCGGAAGACCGAATGTTCCGGGGATCGCTCTCCAGCAGCGGGATGCTGGCGGTCGAAAGCTTGCGCAGTTCTGACTGGGACAGTGCCAAAAGCTCCCGGGCTGACTCCAGCAGATCCTTCAGAAGGTCGTCGCGGTGCGGCCTTCGGGAGCTTCGCGCCAGCTCCTCGAGCCCTTGTTCCAAGTCCTCAACCCAGGCCAGCAATACGCGTTCGGTCGAAAAAGGCATTAACTACGCTCGCACCACTCATACAGCTGCCTGGGATGGTGCGCGAGCTCCCCGCGTAGATGCAACCGGCGGTTGTCGTTCCTCGTCATCCCCGTGACGCTGTGGGTCAGCTTTTGGCGAAAATGCCCCGATCCAGCACCTCGGCCTGCACATGCCCAGCCACCGCGTCCTGGTCCACCGCCTCACCGCTCAGTTCCTCCTGGGGTGATACCGAGCCATAGATATGGGCACGCCACGCAACTCGACCCGGCAACTGGTCAACTTCGCAAAGCACCTGAAGTTCGTGGTGTGTCTCATCTACGACACAGAAGTTCATGTTCATGCGTGAGCGCCCCTGACGCTCGCGAAACGGTCTTGCGTTGGGTAGTGGGAAAGTCCAGCGAGCGGGCCCCATCGAAGGGTTGTTGTTCTGCGGGACGCTATGCTTCAGTTCATGGCAATCAAGGAACGTGCCATGCCCGAACCAGACAGGGGCCTCGCCATTCCGCGGTGCACCATGCATGCAGTGGCCATGCCGGCCCAGTAGGCTAGGGCGTCATCGGCCCGATGCCGCCAGCCAAGGATGTCGTCATGCGAGTTCACGCAAGCCGGGTGTTATGGGGCCTGATGCTGGCCTGTCTAAGCACGGCTACGCCGTGGCGCGAAGCCCACGCCGACGAACTGCAGCAGGCTACCTACGAGGGCACGTTGGGGCCGCAACGGATCGGCTTGATCCTCAGCATGGCGGGCCAACAGGTGGCTCCCAGCCGTTATTACTACTTCCGTCACCTCACCGACATTCCTCTCACCGGCGAGTGGCGCAACAACACATTTACCCTGCGCGAACAGGGCGCCACCATGACCCTGCATTTCGTGGGCAATGGCAGCGAGGATGGCAAGACGCTGGATTTCGACAACAGCGTGGGCCTCGAAGGAAGCTGGAGCAATGGCAAGATCACGCTACCGGTGAAATTGCAGGGTGGCGGCTTGTTCACCGCCAGCCCGGTTGGCCATTGGTATCAATCCATCACTGACGAAACGGATGACGTGTTCGAAGCACGCTCCAAGGGTTTCTGCGCCGCGGTGGCGAAAGGCGACAGTGCGCTCGCCGCACGCTACGTGAATTTTCCCCTGCGCGTGAACCATGGTCCGGACAAACACATACAGATCCGTGATGCCAAGCAGCTGACTGCGCAATGGAAGCAGATCTTCACCCCGGCCTACGTGGCGCGCTTCGCTGATGCCTCGCCGCACAGCATGGCTATCGTGCAAGGTAACGCCATGCTGGGCGATGGCCTCGCGTACTTCAGCGACAAGGGTTTGGAAGTTCTCAATCAGCCTTAGTTCGATCGAGTCTGCACCCGCGCAGGCCATGTGATTCCGCTCGTACTGTCCGCGCTTAGGCGAGGATGCCGTGCTCGCGTGCGTAGGCGTAGACGTCCAGGTCGTTCTTCAGCCCCAGCTTATTCATGGCATCCATCTTCTGCCGGCTGATGGTCTTGACGCTGCGGTTGAGCTGTCCCGCAATTTCAGTGACGGTGAAACCGGATGCGAAGAGTCGTAGCACCTCGGTTTCGCGCTTGGAGAGTGCCGGGTGGTCGTCTGCATGTCCGCCCGGCCCACCTTCATCAATCAAGTGAGTGATGCTGCTGCTGAGGAATGGCCGTCCATGCGACACGGCCTGCACGGCCAGGGTCAGTTCCGAAAGCGCATCCGTCTTGCTCATCAGGCCGCGCACGCCCGTAGCCAGAATCGCCTTAAGCACGCCGCCGTTGTTCACCATGGTCAACACCACGATGGGCAGGTCGGGCCGACGTCGGCGGACCATGCCCAGCATTTGCAGGCCGTCAGCCGATTGGCCTCCCGGCATGCTGAAGTCGGAGACCAGCAAATCGCACGGCTGTTTTTCCACCGCATCGATCAGCTCGGCTGGCGAGCCGACCTCGGCGACTACGTGAGCATTGCTGCTGTTCTCCAGTAGCGCGCGTACGCCGCTGCGGAAGATGGGATGGTCGTCAGCGAGAATAATGCGTAGGCCCACAGTGTTCCGTCCCGAATGTTCGTATAACTAACATAGGGTAGCTGTTCGACTTGCAACGACTTGTAGGGATGCGCTTACAAGTCATTTGTAGTCTTCATACAGCGCTCATGAAACCTGTCACCGCTGACATCATCCGAACCCGCCCGGCAACCCGCCATGGGTATAGCGAGCAGGTGGCAACGAGGCTATTTAATCCCTAAGCCATGCGTTCGTCATTGCGAAATTTTACTTAGATGCGACATAGGCCCCGGGGTAGTTGATCTGGTTCACGGGGTTTCCACAATTTCTCGGCTCTAATCGTTCGCGGGTGGCGTCCGCATTCGGCGGCGTGCATGTCGGTGTTGCGTGCGGGCAGGTGGAATGATTCCCGGCCCTGCAACCCGAGATCGTGTTCTGTGACTCCTCCTCTTGTGCTGGCGTATGTCGCGCAGGCATGGGTGCGTGCTTGCGGTCTCAGGCTGCCCTTGGCGTTCGAACAGGAGTGTTCTTATGCGTCCACGGCTTGGCCAAGCGATACCGGCGTCTCACCGCGTACGCCTTCTTTGCTCGCTGCTTGCTAGTTCCTGTGTGGCGTCGTTCGCGCCCACGGCCTTCGCTCAAGCCAGCACATCGACCGATGAGCTGAAGGCGCAGGTCGCGCAGATGCGTCAACAGATGGAAGCGCAGCAGCAGGTGATGCAGAAGATGCAGCAACGCCTGGATGAGCTGGAAGCAAAAGAATCCGCGCAGGAGAAGGTGTCGCAGGCCGCTTCCACTACACCTGCCACGCCAGCCCCGTCGCGGGTGTCTGCCGCACCATTGGTGGCGACAGCCTCTGCACCCGAGCCCTCCAAGCCTGCGCCCTATCGGCCGCCCTCGGCACCTGCCGGCGTGGCCGAGCCCTTGCCAGAGGGCTACGTTCGCCTGGGTGATACCGGCAACCTGTTGAAACTCGATCTGGTGGCCCAGTTGGACACCATGATCGACAACACCTACATGGGGTCGTCCGATCTGTTCGTGCCTTCATCCATTCCCGTGCGCGGGCAGCCTTTCTACGGCAGCGGCTGGCGCACCAACCTCAGTGCGCGGCAAAGCATCTTCCGCATGGATTTCCGCCGCGATACCGACTACGGCACACTCAAGGTCGTCTACAAGAACAACTTCTTCGGCAGCGGTACCGGCGACATGCCGTACAACATGCAGTTCTTCTACGGTGAACTGGACAACCCGTACTACACGCTGCTCGCGGGCTACAACATCTCCGCATTCACCGATATCGACGTGTTCCCCAATACGCTCGATTACGAAGGCCCCAACTCCTTCACGTTCAAGTACGGGCCGCAGATTCGTTTCTCGCCGGTGCTCTACCGCTCGGGCGACAGCAAGCTCACCTTGCCGTTGTCGATGGAAAAACCCAATGCGGACATCACCAAGATCGGCAACTACTCGCCGTATTCGCGCCTGGCTGATTTCACCCTGGGCCTGCGTTGGGAAACGCCGAACTGGCACATCCAATGGGCCAACCTGTTCCGCGACCTGGGCATGCAGGATTCGACCAACGGGCATACCCAGCGCACCACCGCCTTTGCTTCGCAGTTGACGGGCAGCACCAAGGTTTTCGACTTGGATAGCGCGCAAGCCTGGTTCAGCAATGGCCACGGCTACGCCAATTTCCTGCAGGACATCTCCGGCCTCGGCTTGGATGCCGCGTTCACCAGCAACGGCACGCTGCGCGCCATTCGTGCACGCGGCTGGGGCGTGGGCTACACGCACGGCTGGACCGAAACCCTCAGTTCCAGCGCGTCCTACGGTTACCTGCGCATCAGTCCCACGGCGGACATGCTGATCGATCGCGAGCTGCCCAAGAGCACCAAGTTCGCCTCGCTCAACCTCGCCTGGCAATTCAGCCAGCGCGCGATGCTCGGCATTGAATACCTGTGGGGGCAGAACATTTCGTTGGAAGACATGCGAGGGCAGGGGCAGCGAGTGCAGACGACGTTGCGCTACGACCTCAACCCGTGACGCACGCGCGCATCGCGGTTCGTGCACGCCCGGCTACCACCACGCGGGAGGCAGCATGGCCGCAACACCGGTAAAGAAGATGGGCTTGCTGGCCGCCTCCTCGCTGGTGGTGGCCAATATGGTGGGCACAGGGCTGTTCTTGCTTCCGTCGAGCATGGCTGGCGTGGGCAGCATTTCCCTGTTCGGCTGGATTGCTGCCGCCATCGGCGCCAGTGCGCTGGGATTGGTGTTCGCGCACCTTGGCATGGTCGAGCCGCAGGCGGGTGGGCCCTACGCATACGCACGCGATCACCTGGGGCCGTTCGCCGCCTTCCAGACCAACTTCCTCTACTGGGGCGCCAACGTCATCGGCAACGTGGCGATTGCTGTGTCGGTCACGGGCTATCTCGCGGTGTTCTTTCCCGTGCTCAAAAGCCCTTGGTTTGCCAATGCGAGCACGGCCGGCATCATCTGGTTGTTTATCTGGCTCAACACGCGCGGTGCGAATGTCGTGGGGCACTTCACCACGGTCAGCACCGTGGCAGGCATTCTGCCCATTGCCTTCGTCGGCTTGCTCGGCTGGTTCTGGTTTCGCGCGGATGTGTTTCAGGCGGGCTGGAACCCCGGCGGCCTTTCCACATTCGATGCCATCGATCGCAGCGCATCCATCGCGCTCTGGGCGTTTCTTGGCGTGGAAAGCGCCGCGGTGTCGGCCGGTGTCATCGAGAACCCCAAGCGCAACGTGCCGCTGGCTACCGTGATCGGGCTGGTGGTCTCCACGGTGATCTACATCGCCTGCTGCACGGTGATGATGGGGCTCTTGCCCAACGACCAGTTGCGTGTCTCCGGCGCACCCTTTGCCGACGCCGCTCGCGTGATGCTGGGCAACTGGGCGGCTATCGTCATTTCGCTGGCGGCTATCCTCAAGGCGGCGGGTGCGCTGGTGGGGTGGATACTCATCGTCGCGCAATCCGCGCAGGCTGCCGCGCAAGACGGCATGTTCGCCACCACATTCGCAGTGACCAATCGCTACGGCATGCCGGTGCGCAACCTTGTGATCACCGGCGTGCTGATGTCACTGCTGCTGGTGCTCACCACCTCGCCGGACATCGCCACGCAGTTCGCCACCATCACCAATGCCACCGTCGTGCTGATGGCGTTGCCGTACATCTATTCCGTCGTGGCCATGTGGCGGCTCAACCGCACCATAGGGCTTACATCCACTCGACGTAATTTTCTTGTAGCTGTCGGCCTGCTTGCTTGCGCGTATTGCGTGGGCGTGGTGCTGGGGCAGTCCGCCGAACTCAACCGCAAGGCACTGGTGGTGTTGCTGGTGTCCACGCCGCTGTTTGCGTTGGTCAAAATGCAGGCGGTGCTAAAGCCCCGGGTTCGCCAGCCCCGGGTTCGCCGCGACGCCTGATTCTGTTCGGCACATCGGGGCTCCAGAATGCTGCTTCGCAGCAATTTGAGCGATCAGGGCGACATCGCGAGGCGATGGATCTCGCGATGCGTGGCGCAGGTCCTTGATCTGGGCTAGGACAATGCCTATGTCGCGGCGCGGAAGCGTCGTAAATTCATGCGGTTACAGCCATGACCTTTGCCATGCGAGGGCGGCGGCCTGTCCTCAATAAGCTAACGCGTACGCATTTGCAGCACGTCATGACGCCGGCCAGCCCCCACCGCCGGTGGTTCCCCCATGGCGCAGCGGATGAAAAGGAGTTCCTCATGGCTGTACTCGTCGGGATCTATTTGATTCAAGGCGACGCCTTTGACGTCGTGCGTGATGGAAAAACGTCCTGGACCGGGACGTGGACGCTCTTTCGTTCCCCGGGCGCCAACCGTACCCAGTGGGAGTCCCTGACCGGTGGCGAGACATCGACGTCGTTCACGACACCGGTGCTGGCTGCGCGCGCCGGTGAAGACGACGGTGTGTCCTTTGCCCGCATGCTGCAAGGCGACGATGGGCTGGAACCCATGATGTGGGAGGACGTGCCAGCCGTGGTCGCCAACTTTCTCCAGCGAGCCTGCGTTGCGGCCGGCAGGTACTGACCAACGGCTTGTAGCCATGACGTGCGCGCGAGCGTCACGACTGACGCAGGTAGCATAGTGCCCGGTCACGGCAGTGTGCCGGGACACAGGAAGGCAATGGGCCGACCATGGCGCGTACCCTGCTAGCGCTGCTGGTGCCGGAGGCTGAGCCGGTTGTCGGCAGCTTTCGCGAGCAGTACGACCCCTCCGCGCGTCGCGGGCTTGGCGCGCACATCACGCTTATCTATCCCTTTATCGACAGCGAACTGCTGACGCCGGGCCTGCTTGCGCGGGTGCGTGATGTGGCGGCCGAGTTGCCTGCGCCCATGTTTCGTCTGGCAGAGGTACGCACCTTTCCCTCCGTGGTGTGGCTGGCCCCCGAACCGGCCAAGCCCCTCGTGCAGATGGCCACCGCATTGGAACGCGCCTTCCCCGACCACCCGAAGGGCGGCGGTGCGTTCCCTGATTTCGTACCCCACCTCTCCGTCGCCCGGCACGTGCAGCAGGAAAAGGCTGCCGTGATCAACGAGCTACAGGCGCGTCTTGCGGACCACGGGCCGATCTACGGCTGGTGCGAATCCCTGTCGCTGCTGGTGAGCGAAAACCGTCGCTGGCGAGAGTGGGAGAGCTACCCGTTTCTGTACTGATCCCATCACCACTTCAAGGAGAACTTATGGCCAGCCCATCCACGGACACCGACATCATCCAGGACGCCTACGCAGACCGCTTGAAAGCGCTGTTCGACAACTATGTGGATGTGGCGCCTTCCGACCCGGATGGCGCGAAGGCCAAGTTCGTCGCCGGCGTGACCTTTCTGCGCAACGTGCGTGCAGCAGCCCTGCAGGCCTTGCCGACAGACAGCACGCCCGCAAGTGCGATGACTGCAAGCGCCATCACCAGCAAGGCAACGCGAAAAACAAAGTCATAACGCAGGGGGAGATCCCGCGCACGGTGCTACCGAGTACGCGTGCGGGAAGCCTAAGCGTTCAATGGATTTCCAGGTGTGGCGCATCGCGTTGCAAGCCGATGCGCCACGGGGCGGATCATCGAACGTTGGAAGCCACCCTTCGCCCGTGACCGGGCATCCCGGCATGTCGTCAAAGCCCTTGTGAAAGCCCCCGTTCGAAGCCTCGTCGCACGCAGGGCAGGGCAGCGACTGCGCATTGCCTGCGTTACGACGAACGGAGCAGCTTCAACCGTATCCTCGCGGCCGCTGAATGATCGGGATAACGGGTGACAGTGCCAAAGGGGGACTAAGGCGGGCGCAAACGTGCCGTATGATCTGGCGTAGCCATGATCAACTCCTCTGAAGTTGTTGATGGTCAGCGGGTCGTATGGGCTGCAATCCCGTACGGCCCGCGCTACTCACAGCCAAAGCCGTGGTCACCCGCATCGCCCCAAAAACGACAGCGCGAATGACCACGCGACCATAGCAAACGTCAAGACGGTTGAATGTCAGGCTTTGCCTCGACGCCCTATACGGAAAACGAGCGCCTGCGTAACGCGGACGCCGCGCAGCGCGGCAGCTCCCCTCACAGCGAAGTGTCTGATAGCGTGACGCCCCAACCACGCGCGCACCCATCGTGCGAACGGATGCGAACACGCGACCATGACCGACGATTATCTGCAGAGTGTTTTTGACGCCTTCGATGCTGCTGCGAAAGCTGCGAGCGAGCAGGGCAACAAATGGCTACTCATCGACTGCGTGTACGAGCACCTCGATGACCTGGGCATCTTCGATTACCACGACGTGCTCGCGCGCATCCTCCACCTGGTGGAGCGCTATCCCCTATTGGATATGGGCGGGCCAGGCCCCTTCGGCACCTTTATCGAAGGCCAGCCGTTCAACGCCTACACACCCCAGTTACTTGCCTCCCTACAGCGACAGCCGAGTACCACCGTACTCGGCTGGCTGGATCGCACCATGGGCGACGAAGACTTCCAAAACGGCTACGGCCCTAACCCCGTGTCACGCGAGCACTTCCACGCGGTGCTTGCTTCGATCATCCACGATCCACGCGTGGACACGGGGTGCCGTGACTTTGCCCGGCTTTGCCTTGGCTAATCCCGCCAAGGCCACTGACACCTTCAACCCAGGTAATGACAGCCATCCGATGGCACATCAGTGAGCGGGCAGAGTCGCGCAGGTCATCCTTACCAGCGCATACCTTCAAACAGATTCCAGCCCGTATCGCCGCGACGCTCCTTCAGGAAGTACGCGTAGTTGGCCGTCAGCCCAAACAGAAACGCCAGCGCAAAGCCCACACCGCGACTCAGGATGTCGCCCACGCTACCCGGCAAAAACGCCGTCACCACACCCACGGCAATCGCAATACCAAAGCCCGTCAGCGCCTTGCGCCACATGCCGACCACCAGGAAATAGAACGGCCCGAACAGCCACGCCAACCAGTTGAAGTTGATCTTCCTGCGCTCACCCGACGGCAGAGCCTTCAACGCCTCCTTGAAGCCCGGGCTGTTCGGCGCGCCATGCTGCTCGAAGAAAGCAAACCGATCCTGCCATTTCTGCGGGTAGGTCGTCGTGCTCGTGGCATTCATAAAAAAGTCCTATCGACATGGAGAAGAGGTTGAGCGGCATCACCCGCCGTCACGGATTTAAGAATCGTCCGAGTGGCGCAACTATCGGCGGATGGCGACGAGCGGGCTAGCCGACGCCGCCCATTCGGAGTGTGGTAATCGACCCATATGAATGTAGGAACTCCCCTACAGCGGGGCGATGGTCGGCGCGTGGCGCGGCTGCGGTGCGGGGAAATGGCTTAGCGTCAGTGCTGCATGGCTATGGGGAGAGGCGTGATGGCGTCAGTGTTTCCGGCCCCAGTGGCATCGCTACAGGTGCTACGCCATGGCGTAGCGATGCAGACCTCAACGCCAGCTCGATCTTGATCCAGAAGAGGGCAGCGTGGGCAAAAAAATCCCCGCCTTAGCGGGGATGGGAATCGTGAGCGTCGATCAGTCCCAGGAGCTTTCTCCTCGCGGTTTCTGCTTCCCGCTGGGTATCGAAGTTGAGCTTCAGCGGTAGCGAAGCGCCCGAGCACATCACAGAGAACTCCGCGCTTGTCGCCCGTGGCGCTTTCACCGGGCCGACATAAGCGACAAGCCGGGTGTTTATCGCGATACCTGCGGCTTCGAAGATAGCCATGCGAGAGCCTCTTTGTAGGGGTTCGGATCAGACCTCGATCTTTCTATTCGAACAATCGGCGGTGGTCTAGATCCACTTTCAAAGGTGTCCGTAAAACTCGGGCCATCTCAAAATCGGGGGTAGTCCAACCTGACCCCTTTCTTTTATCGGCCGAAGCTTAGTGTTCGAACAAATTTGTCATATTTCTGCTTCGTTTGTGCCAAGTCCGCTGTTGGGGCAATAAGTCGCATCTCTCCATCGGCCGACCCTGCACTTCCTTCATAGGAAAATGTCGTGATGACATTTGAGTATGGAACGCCTGCGGCCTTGCCGTGGGTAGCCCATTGCCATCCACGCGCAGTGCCGAAGTGCATCTGCCTTGCATAAGAAGGATGGTGAGGCCGCTCGTCCTCATCCACCCTCACGTGAATATCGAACACGATGCAGTTTTGCTGCTTCTCGTCCAAGAACATCGTGAATCCATGGAATGGAGCATCCTCAGCAACCCCTGTCCAGCCCGTTGATCCGGCGGGTATCTGAACAGAAAACCGGTAGTCTTCGCTTGCAACGTGGCCCACAAAAGCATGACCCATACCTGGTTTGGTTGTGACCATCTGATCGCAAGTCTTGACTTCCGCCTCAGAAGAATAAGCAAGCAATGAGTGTAGTGACAAAGCCAAGAATGTGATTGTTTGGAAAAGAATACTTGGACTCATCTCTATTCCCTCCGAAAACGGGGTCAGGTTCACTTTGCTTGGTACCAACGAGCCAAAAACTGACGTGAAGAGGGCTTGTATGTCCATTCCATAGAATGTGCCGAGCTATAAAACTCCTGGCATGGCACGCCAACCTCGACTTGATCTTCCCCATGTTCCGCAGCACGTCGTGCAGCGAGGCAACAATCGACTGCCTTGTTTTCTCGATGACAGTGATCGATACCATTATCTCCAGCTGCTTCGCGAGGCTTTGCTGCATACGGAGTGCGTTCTTCACGCCTATGTGCTGATGGACAATCATGCACATCTCCTGGTCACGCCATCGGCCGTTGGCGATGTTGCCCGTTTGATGCAAAAGCTAGGGCGTCAGTATGTTGGCCAATTCAATGCTCGGCACGGGCGAACCGGAACCCTATGGGAGGGGCGGTACAAATCGTGCCTGGTTGATACCGAAACTTACGTATTGCGTTGCTACCGGTACATCGACCTGAACCCCGTTCGCGCTCGCATGACTGACGATCCTGCGGCGTACGCTTGGTCTAGCGCGGCGGCACACGGTGGTTATCGTGAAGATGCGCTGGTGACGCCTCATCCTGCCTATATGGCTTTAGGTACAACTACCGGCGAGCGTGAGTCCGCCTATCGCACGCTGATGAGGGAGCTCCTGTCCGACGACGATCTCCATGCCATTCGGAGTTACCTGCAGCAACAGCGCGCTCTAGGTGGTGAAGTGTTCAAGTCCATGGTTGAAGCCAAGACCCGTCGCTTTGCCGGCACGCGACCGGCTCATCGGCCGCCTCGTCGGAAGTGAACCTGACCCCGTTCTTTAACCCCGTTCTTTAGACCCCGTTCTTTAGCGGCCACGCCCTGACCGGAACTGCGTTAGTGCTTCATTGATGCCTTCCAAGGGGTTTCTCCGAAGGCGCTCATCTACCTTTCCGAGCTCAGCAATTGCTCTTTGGGCTATAGCCTGAATCTCGACAGCGGCGGCAGGATTCTCATCATAGAAGCCTGGCTCGGTCCTCAATGCTGCACTTAGCAAGTCACCCGGATAGTGCATCCCTTCCGTAAGTGGGTTTTGTCTTAGCACATCAAAAGCTATCGGCATCAAGTAACGAAGGCCAATGTTCTGGCCAATAAGGAGCCTGAGATCCTCTACGTCCATGTCCGCCAGCGGCTTATAACGCAGTTCGTGGCAGCCTCGTTCGATATACGATTCGGAAGACGAATGCCCCCAATCCTTCCCCTCCAGTTGTGTAAGGTTTTTTCGTTCGATTGCCAGGTCGCGCTGCAGTGACATTTTGTTCCACTCTTTGGGAAATAGGGCAATTGCTAGTCTTCCATGATTAGAACGCCGATGAGCTCAAGCAGCCCTTCGGCTTCCGATGCGGCCTCTGCGGCCGGAAGTACAGGAGGGAGTGCGATCAACGGAACACCGGGCTGTGGCTGCTGCGGGCATGGGATCGGCTTGTTCGCCAACGCGTCGACGTTCCTGGTGATGGGTGGATTGTTGTCGTCGTCGTCGTTGCACTCTGAGTTGTACTTCTCTAGATCGTTTTTAATGCCGCGTTGAAGGTCTTCCATTTCCCTGCGGTGACCATTTGGGGCAGTTACACCGCTTCCATACTTCATCGGAAAACCACCCTGGGCATCGGCTATCGGGTCAAACTTGTCAAATTCATTGCTAAGCAAGCCGTGCTTTCTATAGATATTGTCCCGCAATTTCTTGCATTCCGCCCAGCCCATCTTCAACCCAAGTGGGTCCGTTCCCAAGAGTGGAGTGGACTCCACGTAGGCATAAGAGTTGGGGCCACCGGCTGGGCCCATCGGATCGGATTGCTCATATCCGCCACGCGCCGCTTCATAGTCGCGGTAACCGTTGTGGATTAGTCCACTTTCGGCATCGGAATACTGCCCTATGAAACGTGGGTTGTAGACGAAGCCGGTCGTCGTGGTTGGCCGCTGTTCGCCAAATGGATTGCCCTGATAACTCCATTGCCAGATGATGTTGCCGCCGCCGTCAGTGATAGCGCGCGGGGTATTTAGACCATCAGCCGTGACATAGCTAATCGTGCTCGTTGCCGCCATAGTGTCTACCATCGCGACTGGCAGACTCCCTAGCATGACGTAGTCGCGGGTTGTGGATCCGTATTCGCCGAGCAACTGCCTGTTCTCGTTATACACAAACCGCTGACTGGTCGACGCCGGGAAGGTGGAAGTCTTGGCAACTCGCTGGCCCAGCGCGTTATACGTATACGTCCCCACGGTATTGCCATTGAGTTGCGCCACTGTCATACGGTTGCGGCCGTTGTAGCCGAAGCCGTAAGTGTTTCCGCCCACCACGCTACCGGTGGTGTTGCCATTTGTGTCGTACGCTCGGGAGGCATTACCAATGCTGGTAAGGTGATGGGTGCCGCTCTGATAGCTGTACGCGCCGCTATCGAGACCGGTTGCAGTCTTGCTCAGGCGATCCCCGGTCTTGCTGTACATATAGGTCTCTTCCGGGTTACTGCTGGCGTCATACAGACCAGTGAGGCGGTACAGCGGATCGTAGGAGTAAGTTTCCGTCGCCGGACTGGCGCCGGAGGCGTTACCCAGGGCGGTGATGTTGCCCATAGCATCGCGGGCAAAGTGCAGGTTGAGCGCAGGGCTCACCACGTCGGTGACGGCGTAGTTGGCGTCGTAGGTGCGCGTGATGGTTTGACCGTTACCCAGCGTGTAGCTGGCGATGGGGCCAAAGGGCAGGTAGCTGATGGCGGTGACCACGTTGCCAGCGCCTGCACCACTGGTGCCCGGGGGCAGGGCGGTGACGCCACTGATGCGGCCGGCCGCGTCGCGGCTGTACTGGATGGACGTGCCCGCCGGTGTCAGCGTGCTGGCAAGGCGATCGGCCAGGGTGTAGCCGTACGCGGTGACGTCCGTGACGGTGCCCTGGGTCTGGCTCTTGCGGGTGACGTTGCCGTGGGCGTCGTAGCAGTACACCGTGGTGACGGCGGTTTCGATGATGCGGGTGAGGCGACCGACCGGATACGACGCCGGGCAACCTGTGACGCTGTTGGCCTCGTCATAGGCATAGGCCACGTTGAGGGTGCCATCCACATAGGTGGTGGCCGTGCGACGGTTGAGTGCGTCGTACGTGCTGGTGCTCACCACACCCTTGGCATCTGTACGCTGGGTGACATTACCGGCCGCGTCGTACACATACGCCGTACTGCCGGTGTCGGGACTCTGCACGCCGGTGGCGTTGCCTAGGCCGTCGTAGCTGTAGGTGGTGTTGAGCCCATCCGGATCGCTCACGCCCTCCAGTCGATCGTTGGCGTCGTAGGCAAACGCACTTTGCGTGTTCTGCGTGGCGGTATCCGTACCGCTGTAGTTGTCGATGGTGGTGATGAGGCGGTTGAGCCCGTCGTAGCCCTGCTTGCGCTGCACACCGAGTGCATCAGCCGTATGCACCAGATTGCCGTTGGCGTCGTAGCTGTCGGTATAGGCCGCGTTGAACACGGCGTGGCTCAAGCCATCGGTGACCTGGGTGAGCTGGCCCAGCGTGTTGAACGTGCGCGACAAGCTACGGCGCAGCGTGCCATTGCTGTCATAGGTCTGCTCGGCGGTTTTGTTGCCTGCCGCGTCAAGCGTGTACTGCACGTAGTTGCCCAGTGCATCGGTGATCTTGGTGAGGCGATGGGCGGCGTCGTAGGTGTAGTTGACGACCACGCTATCCGGATCGGTGATGGAGGCGACGGCACCGTAGGGGGTGTAGGTGATGGTGGTGGTGGCACCACCGACGGTACGCGTGGCGAGCCAGCCGCGCGGGGTATAGGTCATGTCGGTGTTGATACCGTTCGCATCGGTGATGCGGGTGACACGGCCGTTGGCGTCGTAGGACGCCATCGTGGTGACATGGCCCAGCGCGTCGGTGACCTGATAGAGATCGCCGGGCTGGTAGCACGCTGCTCCGGGCGTTCCGCAACCGGTGGCACTGCGGCTGGCGTAGTAGCTATAGCTAGTGGACTGGGTGAGATCGGTGCGCGGGCCGGTGGCACTGAGGATCAGGCCAGCCAGCGGGCAACCGGTGCCGACGACGGTGCAGTAGCTGTAGGTCCAGCGGCGCACCCCGGCAGGTGCCGAACCCGTGCTGCTGCAGGCGTAACCCGTGGCCGTGCTCTTAGTTGGATCGATGTCGCAGCGAGCCAGTGTCTGGCCCGCGTTGTTGTAGACCCATTGGGTGTTGCTGATGGCGCTGTTGTTGGCGTCGAGGACGACGCGAGTCAGCGGCACGCGTAGGGCGGCGTTCCAGGTGAGGTTGGTGGTGCGCTGGGTGCTTGTTCCCGAGGCGTCGACCTGCTGGTCGAGCAGTCCATTCGTGTCATAGGTGGTGCGTGTGGTGGTGCCGTTGAAGTCTACGTAACTCGCCGGGTTGCCGTTGGTGTCGTAGGTTCGGGACTGCCAAGGCTGATTGCATTGCGGCCCGCAAGGCTGGTTAAGCGACGCTACCTTGTTGACACCTTGTGCCGTCGAGAAGGTCGTCGTTGAACTGAGGCCAAGAGGGTACTGGATGGTGGATGCACCCGTCTGATAGGTGATCAGCGTGGCACCCGTATTGCCGGCAAAGCTGGAAGCCGTGGCTCGTCCGGTGCTGTCGAACGTCGTGTTTTCATACCGCACACCCGCCTCGTCAACGATGCCAGTCATGGCGTACGGCAAGCTCGCGCCACTAGTTAACGACGATTCGTTGTAAACGTATTGGCGAGTACTGTTATCTGGATACTGAACCGATGAGAGGTTCCCAATGCCGTCGTAGTTGTAAGTCAACCTGCCCCCATCAGGAAGGATGACCCGTTGAAGGAAACCGTTGCCGTAGTAGCTGAAGTTTAGTTGGCGCCCCTTGGGGTCCGTCACTGTTAGCAGCAACCCGGCAATGGGCGCCGTTGTCATGGGCGTTTGTGCCGTGCTGTAGGTCAGAGTGATGCCTGCGCCAGCCTGATCGACCACTGACTGCAACAGCCCACGAGCATCGTAGGTTTCAAAATGACGGAGTGATGCAACAAAGACTGTGTAGCCGGTGGCTACGCCCTGCGCGTTGTCCGTTTCGGCCAAGGTGTCCGACACATCGGGGTCGGTCGTCCACAGGCCATTGGCCTTGATGAAAGTCTCCTGCCTTCCATCCGGCCGAGCCAGCACAATGGTCGTTGCGGGAACACCAAAGAGCAAGAGCGAACGGTCAAAACTGTGGCGCCAACGGATGCCCATGTACGTTGGTGCGACCAATTCACTGCTGTTGTAAAAGCGACGAAACGTCAGCCATCCGCCTTCCCCATAGTCATCGTCCTGGAGGTACTTGTTACCCGTCGAGGCATTGATAGGGTCGCCCACCATGGGCGTGCCTTGATCGCCGCTGGTCGATGAGCCCGGCGATGCGCCGTTGCCACCTGAGCCGCTGCCACTCCCACCGCCAGATTTGCCTTCCCCGCAATTGCAGCTATCGCCATCGCCGAGATTCTTTTTGGGGTAATTGGCGGGCGCAGCGGGACACATGGCGTCGTAGGGCCAGGTGCCTATCCACATTCCTTGCACCGGATCCTGAATTGAGTAATACCCGCCTTCGTCCACGCAGGTATACCGCGCGAGCGGATCTTGATAATTAGTAGAGGCATACCAAATACGGAATGCCTGACACGCTGCAAGCGCTTGCGGTGGAGACGGTCTGTCGGTGGAGCAAGCATAGCCCCGCGGTGCCAAGATCAGGCCGAAAAGTAGCAGTAGCAATAACGCCGTGCGATGAGAACTCATGTTTTCCCCTATGACGACTTCCGATTTGTCAGTACCGCTTGCGCCGGCGCGCATTGCCCATATGGCAAATAGAAGCGTCAGTACACTTGGAGGCCTCCCACGCCCGCGCTCTACTCCGGCGGTGTATAGCAAATATCCTTGCAAGGACGCTATTCGTCGTTGGGCGTAATTGCGTGTCGTGAGTCGGTATTCCGGGAGGTCTCGGCGAGGTGTCGCTGTTACCTGCAGGCCCTGCGTGATCTGGTCTTGAAGCATGGCTGCCTTATTCATGCCCAATCACAAGTATCGCTTCTGATCACGTCATGCCGTAAGCGCCGCAAACATGGGCTCGCCGACGTCGCTCTCCCGCGAATCCTTGCGGATCGCATAAATATGGAGCGTTCCCCTGATCTTGGAACACTCACCGGCTTTGCTTTTACTGTGGCGCGAGATTTTGCTGCGCCACTTTGTCAATGGATTCACGTTTCGATCATTGCGAAGCCCCTGTTTTGACAGGATAGAAGAAGACGTAACTCATTGCGCTCTCCACTGCGTATGCTTCCGCCACCATGAGTCATATGGTGAGACCGCGTATGGGGACTTTCGCGCGTCAACTCGTTTGAAGCGGAGCACCGTGATGGAGTGACACGGCTTCGCTAGCTGCTCTATGAGAAGCCTATGGCGATCGATTATCTCGCAGTCGAAGATGTTCCTATGGTTACCGTTGGCAGCGGGCGGCCTTGGGACATCTTCTTTTTCGTTTCTGAGATATCGACAGGTGCGACAGAAAGGTATTTCAATAGTGCATATATCTCCATGCCGTTCGCGTATCGCAAGCTGGGCATTGCTTGTGCCAAGACGATACTCGCGCAACGTCTTGGCTTACGCTGGGCTGCAGATGCCAACCGTTTCATAGTGGCCCGCATCGCAGGGCAGACTTCTGGCGCAGCGTTACTCCGTGAGATAGATGCTGCACATGGTGAAAAGGTACTTCTGATTGATTTTCTGGCAGTGACGCCCGCTGCGCGTCGACGCGGCGTCGGTAGGATTCTTGTGGAGTATGCGCAGCGACACGCTCCCGCAGGCGGTGTGGAGTGCTACTGCGCGCCCGAGTCTCGCCCCATGCAGCGTCTGCTTAAGCGGTTGGGTTTTGCGCGCGTCGAACGGGCAAGGGCTATCGGCGTAAAGGATTCGCAGATATCTCTGCCATCACGCTGGATTTGGCGACGCAAAGGGTAGCGGGGCGTCAAGGCGAGTCGGCGGCGACGGTCAGGTGGCCATTAGTCCTGGTAGCTCTGATCAGTGATGATCGGTTCTTGGAGATGCGTCGAAATTGGAGGAAGTAACTCAAAGACTGTCGCCTGCTGCGCACGCGCAAAGAAAAGGCCCGACATAGTCGGGCCTTTTCTTTTGAAACGTGGTACCGGTGATAGGACTTGAACCTACACTCTGTCGCCAGAAGCGGATTTTGAGTCCGCCGCGTCTACCATTCCGCCACACCGGCATTGCAAGTTGGACATTATGCCGGGTTCAGTGGACCGGGTCGAGCCCTAATTGACGATCGGAGCGCTGGTACTGGTTGTGGCCCAGGGGCTGGAACACGGCGCAGTGGGTCATGGCGCCGGAATAGATGTGCAGGCTCACCGCAACGGCGTCGTCGCTGGGGTTGCGGATGGTGTGGTACTCGTGGGGCGGGATCAGGCTGCCGGCGGAGCCGGGGCCGGCCTGGATGGAGCCCACGGGCTGGAAGCAGTAGTTGCCGTTCTCATCGGCCAGGCGTTCGTACTGGACTACTTCCAGCGCGCCGCTCCAGACGCCTTCCACGCACCACATGCCGCAATGGTCGTGGATGGGGGTGCCCTGGCCGGGGCCCCAGGTCATGGCGACTACGGCGTAGCCGTGCTCTTCGCTGCGGTACAGCTCGCGGCGGGCGTAGCGGCCTTCGGCGGTCTCGAACACGCAGTCGGGAAGCTTCACTTCCTGGCTGCGGATGAGGGCGCACAGGCTGTTACGCAGGCTGTCCGTCACGGCGCGGGTGGTGTCCTGCGCGACGGCGGCGTCGATGGCGTCGATGAGCTGGCGTGAGCCAGGGAAATCCAGGGTGAGCATGGCGTTCTCGGTAGGTCGTGCTGCTGGGCCATCTTAACAGCGCCGGCCGGAGGGTGCAGTCGGCTGTTCAGAGTTGGCCGAGAAAGCCGCCAATGGCGCGGCTGTAGTTGGGTATGTCGACCAGAAAGGCGTCGTGGCCCTGCGGCGAATCCAGCGCCACGAAGTCCACGGCGGCGCCTGCGGCGCGCAGGCCGTCGGCGATCTGTTCCTGTTGTTCCAGCGGGAACAGAATGTCGGTGCTTACACCGATCACCATGGCTTTTTCGATGTGAATGCGCTTGAGGCCTTCCATCACGCCGCCGTTGCCGTACTCGCTGATGTCGAACCAGTCGCTGGCGCGCGACAGGTAGAGATAGCTGTTGGGGTCGAAGGTGTGCACGAAACGCTGGGCGTGGCCTTCCAGGTAGGACTCCACTTCGAACTCGTGGCCGAACGGGTTGTCGCCGCGCTGCTCGGGGTCGAGGCGGATGCGTGCGAAGCGGCCGTTCCATTCCATGGCGGAGCGGTAGGTGATCACGCCGAGCTTGCGGGCGATGCTCATGCCGTCGGTGGGGTAGCTGTCGTCGCTGTACTGGCCGTGGTTCCAGTGCGGGTCGAGGCGGATGGCTTCGCGCTGCAGGGAACGGATGGCGATAGCGAACGGTTGCGCCTGCGGTGCGGTGTCCACGCTGATGTGCGCACGCACGCTGCCCGGGTGCAGCACCATGTAGGCCAGCGCGCTCATGCCGCCCATGGAGCAGCCGATAAGGCAGGCCAACTGGTCGATACCGAGGCTGCGCACGGCGATATGCGCGGCGTTGGCGACGTCTTCCAACGAGAGCTCAGGGAAGTCGAGGCGATAGGGCTCGCCGGTGGCCGGGTTGGTCGACGCGGCGCAGGTGGAGCCCTTGTCGCTGCCCAGCGAGTTCACGCAGATGACAAACCAGCGCGAAGTGTCGATGGCTTTGCCGGGGCCGATCATCGCCTCCCACCAGCCGGGCGAGGGATCTTCTGTGTTGGACGCGGCGTGTGCGCTGGGCGAGAGGCCGGTGAGCAGAAGTACGGCGTTGTCGCGTGCTTCGCTCAGCGTGCCCCAGGTTTCGTACGCCACGCGGGCTTCGTGCAGCTCGCCACCGCGCTTCATGGCGAAGGGCGAGGGCAGGGCGCAGTAGCGGCGCGCGTCGTTGTCCATGAGTTAGTGAACCTTGTCGATGCTGATGCTGATGGGCGTATGCGTGTTGACGTCGATCACACCGGCATCGCCCTCCAGATCGCCCGGCTGGGCGATGGCTTGGCCGCTCTTGCTGATGCGGGCACCCACGAACACGCGCGACGCGGAGGATAGTTTGAGTTGCGGCGTCATGCCCATCCCGTCGTTGAGCGTGACGGTGGCGGGCAGGGCGGCGGCATCCATTTTCGCTACGGCGAGTGGCATCGGCGGACCCTGGTCAGCACGGGCGTAGACGAACAGCGTATCGCCTGGCGCGAGCTTGTCTTTCAGCGAGGGCGACAGCGTCACCTTCACCTGCAGCGATGGCTGAGTCGTCTCGGCGGCAGGTGTTTCCGGTGCGGTCTTGCCGCCATTGGCGCGGGATTCGGCCACGGCGATCTGCTCTTGCACGGCTTTGGCCACGTTGGAGCTGGAATCGAGCTGCGGTTGTAGCTGGCGCCATGTGGCGGCCGCTTCGGTGTACTGGTCGTGCTGGAATTGGCTGATGCCGAGCAGCCACAGGCCGCGCTGACTTTGCGGATCAATCTTCACTGCGCGCTCGAGCAGCTCCTGCGCGCGGCCTTCGATGCGGTGGTCTTCGCGTAGCAGAGAGTCGGCTTCGGCCCAGCCGACCATGGCGACGCCGTTATCGGCGTCAAGGCGCAGCACGTGGTCGTAGGCGTCGCGTGCGTCGGCGGCCTTGTGCATCACGCTGTAGGTTTGGCCTAGCAGCATCCAGCCTTGCAGGTCGTCGGGCTTCTGCGCGAGGTGCGTCTTCAGTTCATCGACGGCTTGATCGATGTTCATGCCGGCGTCGGCCTTGGGCACGCCGTTGAGCGCCACGGGTGTGCCCACGGCCAGATAAAGCCCGATGGCGGCGATGGGCAGGCAGAACGCAAGGATCATGGCCAGCGCGAACACGCCGCGCGGACGGCCTTGCTGGCGTCCATGGCGTACCAACGGCAATAGCACAAGGAGCAGCGCCGCGACGATCATCGCCGCAGCGATCAAATAGAAAGCCAGCCTCACCAGTCGTCCCCTTCATCGGCCGGTTTGTCGTCCGTGGTGAGGGCGCTGGCAGGGCTAGCGCGTCGGCGCACCGTCACCACCACCACGGCCGCACCGGCCAGCAAGATCACCAACGGCCCGAACCACAACAGCAGCGTGCTGCCTTGCACCGGCGGGTCGTACAACACGAAATCGGAATAGCGGTCGACAAGGTATTGCTTGATCTCCTCGTCGCTCTTGCCCTGTTGCATCAGGTTGAACACTTCGTGCCGCAGGTCGCGTGCGAGGTCGGCGTTGGAGTCAGCCAGGTTTTCGTTCTGGCATACCAGACAACGCAGCTCGCGCGTGAGGTTCTGAAAACGGACTTCCTGCGTGTGATCCTTGAAGGGCAGCGGGTCGATGGCCTGCGCAAAGGCGACGAGCGCAAACAGGCATAGCGACGCCAGCAGAAGCGCGCGCTTCATGGCGTTTCCTTCGCCAGGGCGGCGATGGCCGGCTTCAATTCCTTCTCGATCGCTTCCGGTGTCAGGGGACCGATGCGCTTGTAGCGGATGATGCCCTTGCCATCGACGAGGAAGCTTTCCGGCGCGCCGTAGACGCCGAAGTCGATGGCGGTGCGCCCCTCGCGATCGACGATGACCATGTCGTACGGATTGCCGTGCTGCGCCAGCCAGTTCTTGGCATCCGTTTCATCGTCTTTGTAGTTGTAGCCGATGACGGGCACGCCGATGGATTTGCCCTGGGCCATCAGCACCGGGTGTTCCTCACCGCAGGCAATGCACCAGCTGGCGAACACGTTGATGAGGTAGGGCTTGCCGAGCAGGGTGTCGCGGCTCACGGTTTGCGCGGGGTCATCCAGCTTCGGCAGCACGAAGGCGGGTGCGGGTTTGTTGATCAGCGGGGAGGGTACCTCGCGTTGGTCGTGCTGGGTGTTCCACCAGATGCCGAAGCCGAACAACGCTACCAAAAGCAGAAAGCCGAAAAAGGGAATCATGCGGCTCATGCGCGCGACTCCTGCAGGGCGGCAACCGGAAGCGCTTCCGTGTCGGCCACGCGCTTGGTACGGAAGCGACGATCCGCAGCGGCGAAGAAGCCGCCCAGCATCATGAACAGGCCGCCGGCCCAGATCCAACGGACGAAGGGTTTGTCGTAAAGGCGCAGCGCCCAGGCGCCTTCCGGCTGCTTGGAATCCATCGGCTCGCCCAGCGCCACGTACAGGTCGCGGAACAGGCCGGGGTTGATGGCGGATTCGGTTTGTACCTGACCGCGCGAATACGTGCGCTTCTGCGGGTGCATCACGGCGACTTGGCTGCCGTTGCGCATGACGGTGACGGTGCCCTGGTCACCCTCCCAGTTCGGACCCTGGGTGTGCTGCACGCCGTCGAAGCGGAACTGGTAGCCGCCGATGCTTTCGGTCTGGCCCGGGGCCACGCGCACGTCGCGCTCCACGCTGAGTGCGTTGGTAAGCAAGACACCGGCAAGGAATACACCCACACCGAAATGAGCGAGCAGCATGCCGGCCATTTCGGCGGGGTAACGGCGGCCCGCTGGCATCTCGCGCCAGCGCTTGAACACATAGAGCAGCGTGCCGAAGCCGCACCACACCGCCGCCGCGGTGCCGGCGATGGCCTTGGTTTCTCCACCGGTGGCGAAGGCCGCCACGATGGCGCAGGCGATAGCGGCAAGGCCTGCACGCCAGAGCACCTTCTTCAACACGGGCACGTCGCTCTTGCCCCAACGCAGGTAGGGGCCGAACGGCAGCAGCAGAACCACCGGGGTCATCAGCAGCGTGAACAGGAAGCCGAAGTAGGGCGGACCCACGGAAATCTTGCCGAGGTTCAGCGCATCGCCCAGCAGCGGGAACAGCGTGCCCAGCAGCACCATGGCTGCCGCCACGGTAAGCATCAGGTTGCCGATCAGGATGGCGGTTTCACGCGACACCACGCTGAAGGGCTTGCCGCCTGCCACCTTGGGTGCGCGCATGGCGTACAGCAGCAACGAGCCACCGACCACCACGGCGAGGAAGCAGAGGATGAACAGGCCGCGGCGCGGATCGGAAGCGAAGGCATGCACCGAGGTGAGCACGCCCGAGCGCACCAGGAAGGTGCCGAGCAGCGACAGCGAGAACGCGAAGATGGACAGCAGAATGGTCCACGCGCGCAAGCCGCCGCGCTTCTCCGTCACGGCTTGCGCGTGGATCAACGCAGCGCCGACCAGCCACGGCATGAAGCTGGCGTTTTCCACCGGATCCCAGAACCACCAGCCGCCCCAACCGAGTTCTGCATAGGCCCACCAGCTGCCTGCAACGATGCCGGCGGAGAGGAAACCCCACGCCACGTTGGTCCACGGGCGCGCCCAGCGCACCCAGGCCTGTTCCAGTTCGCCGCCGAGCAGCGCCGCGATGGAGAAGGCGAACGCCACGGAGAAGCCGACGTAACCCATGTAGAGCACAGGCGGATGGAACGTCATGCCGGGGTCTTGCAGTACCGGGTTCAGATCGCCGCCATCCGGCGGCATCGGCAGCAGGCGTGCGAACGGATTGGAGGTGAAGATGATGAAGGCGAGGAAGCCGACGGCGACCAGGCCGAGCACGCCCAGCACACGCGCGACAAACACTTCCGGCAGGTTGCGACTCAGCGCGGCCAGCGCGAGCGTCCACAGGTTGAGGATGAAGATCCACAACAGCAGCGAGCCTTCATGCGCACCCCACACGGCGGCGATGCGGTAGTACCAGGGCAGTGCGAGGTTGGAGTTGTCGGCGACGTACTGCACCGAGAAATCGAACGACAGGAACGCCGACACCAGCAGCACAAAGGCCAGCGCGACAAACACGGCTTGCCCCGCGGCTGCCGGGCGCGCGACGGCCATCAACGCGCGGCTACCGCGCCATGCACCGATAAGCGGTAGTACACCCTGCGCCAGGGCGAGCAGCAGCGCGAGGATCAGCGCGAGTTGGCCGAGTTCGGGCGTCATTGCGGCTTGTCCTGTCCGGCTTCTTCGTTCACCTGCTTACCCTCGTGGGCTTTGGCCATGGCGTCCTTCAGCTCTTTGGGCATGTAGGTTTCATCATGCTTGGCCAGTACTTCGGTGGCCATGAAGTGGGCGCTGTCCATGTGGCCGGTGGCGATCACGGATTGGTTGTCGCGAAACAGATCCGGCAGGATGCCGTTGTATTCCACCGGCATCGAACCGCTGGCATCGACCACGGTAAAGGTGACCTTGAGCGAATCCTTGCTGCGCTGGATGGAACCGGCCTTGACCATGCCGCCGAGGCGGAAGGTCTTGTAGCTGCTCGCTTGCCCTGTCTGCACCTGGCTAGGGGTAAACAGGTAATTCATGTTCTGCTGCAGGGCGAACACGATCAGGCCGACCGCGACGACCGCCGCCGCAACGACGAGGAGGACAATGGTGAGGCGGCGCTTGCGCGTAGGGTTCATGCTCATTCGGGTTGGTGCCCTCAGGGCGCAGATGGGTTGCGTTGCTGGCGGGCAGCTTGCCGCGCCATGCGACTACGCAGTTCGCGCAAGTTGCGGCGACGGCGCAGCGACGGGTTGATGTAGTCGGCGATCAGCACGATGAAGAACACCGCGTACGCCGGCCATACGTAGATGGCGTAGCCGCCCATGGCAAAGAAGGCGCTCATCGGCGGGCCTCCCGTTCTGCCGCTTCTGCGCGTCCCGCGCTCACGGCATCAGCACTCCCATGTGCGCCGGCTATCTGCCGCACCCAATCCTTGCCGCTTTCCATCGACAGCAAGTCGGTGCGCACGCGTCCGAACAAGCTGGCGATGTAATAGAACTTGGTGGCAACCATCATGGTCAGCAGGGGCCACAGCATGTCGGTGCTGATATGGGAGGGCCCGAGGATGCGCACGGTAGAACCCTGGTGCAGGGTGTTCCACCAGTTCACCGAGAAATGCACGATGGGCACGTTGATGATGCCGATGATGGCGAGGAACGCGGCAGCGCGCGCGCCCTGACGGCGGTCTTCAAACGAGTGATAGAGGCCGATCACACCCAGATACAGGAACAGCAGCACCAATTCGGAAGTAAGGCGCGCATCCCATGTCCACCACGTGCCCCACATCGGCTTGCCCCACAGCGAGCCGGTCACCAGGGTGATGAAGGTGAAGGCCGCACCGATGGGCGCCGATTCCATGGCTACCACTTCGGCCAGCTTGATGCGCCATACCAATGAGATGAACGAGGCGACGGCCATGAGGCCGTAGATAAAGAGACCCATCCAGGCGCTGGGTACATGGATGAAGATGATGCGATACGCATCACCTTGCTGGTAATCGGCGGGTGCCAGCACAAGACCGCCGTACAGCGCGATAGCGCCCAGTATCAGTGCAAGACCCAACGCCCATGGACGCACTACACCAGCGAAACGGTAGAAGTTCGGCGGGGAGCTGAGCTTGTGAACCCAGAGCGGGATCCAGTTGGCCATCGTCTTATGCGTCCAGAGCTATGCGGAGGGCGGTGGCGCAAGCCAGCGGAGCCAGCACCAACGCCATGACCAGCGCAGCGCCCAGCCAGGCGATGGGCGCAAGCCACGGCAGCCCCTGTTGAGCCGCGGCGACAGCGCCTGCAGCAAAGATCACCACGGGTACGCAAAGCGGCAGCAACATCAGCGCCAGCAGCATACCAGAGCGTCGCGTGCCGGCCGTCAGCGCTACCAGCACCGCGCCCAGCAGGCTCAGCAGGGGCGTAGACAGCAGCAGCGCATAGACAAGTACCGGCATCACCGCTGTCGGCAAATGCAGCATGCCGGCCAGCAATGGTGCGATGACAATCAGCGGAAGTGCAGTGGTGATCCAGTGCGCCAGGATCTTCATGCTCAGCATCATCGCAAGCGGTTGCGGCGACAGCATCAACTGTTCGAGCGAGCCGTCTTCGATGTCGCTACGGAACATGGCATCCAGCGCCAGCAGCATGGCGAGCAACATGGTCACCAGCACGATGCCGCCGGCGATGCGCTGGAGCAAGGCATCCTCCGGCCCCAGTGCGAACGGGAACAGCGTGATGACGATCAACGCGTACAGCACCGGCATGACGATGTCGCCACGGCGACGCCAGGCCAGGGTGAGATCGCGACGCAGCACGGCGGCGCAGGCGGAGGCGAGCGGCGCGTGGCTCATGCGTGCATGCGCACCCGTTTCGGTTCGCCGTTAAGAAAGCTCACAGCACCATGGCTGGTGACCAGGGCGGCGCCACCTTCTGCGGCGTGCTCGGTGAGCAGGCGATTGACCAGTTCGATGCCGGTGCGATCGAGGTTGGCGTAAGGCTCGTCCAGCAGCCACAGCGTGGCCGGCAACAGGAGCAGGCGCGCGAGTGCGGCGCGTTTCTTCTGGCCAGCGGAAAGCCGCCGCACGGGTTCGTCTTCGTAACCGGCGAGACCGATGTCGCTGAGTACGCCATCCACCGTGCGCCCGTCGCGTGCGCCGTACAGGCCGGCAGCAACGGCGAGGTTCTCCCTGGCGCTGAGATCGCCCTTCAAACCGAGGTGGTGACCGAGAAAGAGGGTGTCGCCGAGGTGGTCGATGCGCCGCCAAGGCTGGCCACGCCAGTCGAGTGCGCCTTCATCAATGTGCAGCAGACCGGCGAGGATGCGCAGCAACGTCGTCTTGCCGCTGCCGTTGTCGCCTTCCACCAGCGCCACCTCGCCCTCGTGAAGGCGAAAGTCCAGGGGGCCGAACACGGGTTCGTCCTGGCGGTAAAAGGTGAGCGCCCGGGCCTCCAGCAGAGGCGTGGCGACGGCGTTGGGGGCAGTCATCGGTCGATTGTCCGCAAAGCCCGGCGGGCTTGTCCATGCGGCGGGGTGACGCCAACAAGATGGGCCTGCGCAGGCCCTGAGACTGGGGATTCCGGCATCATCAAACACCCCTCATATCAAGGACATCAGGCGCAACTTGGCTCGGGATGCCCCCTGCCCGTGAACGTATCCGAATTGCCTGAAGTGCGTGGCGAGGGGATCGAGGATGGCGGTGTCCAATCCGACGACCCACAGGCTGGGCTCGGTCCACGGTCCGGCGCTGCCGACGCCCAGTCCGGGGCGAATTACGATGGTCTGCGGGATGGCGCGTAGTGCTTCGAGCAGCATCCGTAGGGTTGCCCTGTTCTCCGCGCGGGGTGTCGGCACGGAGCATGGGTTCCATGCGGTGATGAACCCCCACGGGTGCTCTCCCGCCAACGTGCGGAGAGCTGGCGGCAGAGGCTGGTCGATGTGGATGGAGGCCCAGCCGCCGCGCGTCAGGCGCACTCGATAGTCGGTGGCCCGGTACGCGGCGAGGAGTGCTTCATCCATGCCGCAGGTCGGGCAGCGGCGGCAGCGTGGCGCGAAGGGCGTTGATGGCGGCCATCAGGTCGACCGAGGCGGCATCGGTCGAGCCGCGCAGCAACTGGTCCAGCAGCACGTCCTGCGCACGGCCGCGCTCATAGGCGTAGGCGTAGGGCAGGTGGGTGAAAGTGACCATGCGGTAGCGCGCCATGAAATGGTCGGGCGCGCGTTCGGCAAGCAACGCGCCAAGCGCACGCTTGGCAAGGTAGTGCGGATCGGCGACCGAGTCGCGCATTTCCACATAGTTTTCCAAGGCCATGGCCGCGATAGCGTCGCTGTTGGGCTGGCGGATGCGTTGGAACTCGGCGAACACATCACCGGTGTCGTTTGGCGCTTCGGCCAACAAGGAGGCCAGTACCACTGTGTCCTCAAAGCCGCAGTTCATGCCCTGACCATGGAACGGCACAATGGCATGTGCGGCGTCACCGACGAGCAGTGCGCGACCATCCAGGTGCCAGCGTTCCAGATACAAGGTGGACAGCGTACCCACCGGATGACTGTCGTAGTCGTTGGCGAAATCGGGAATCAGCGGCAGCAGGTCGGGGAAGTCTTCCTCGAAGAATGCGCGCGCGCTGCTGGCGCTGCCCAACGTGTCAAAGCTCGGATGTGGCCCATGTGCGGGAAGGAACAGTGTGACGGTGAAGCTGCCTTCGGTATTGGGCAGGGCGATACACATGTAGCCGCCGCGCGGCCAGATGTGCAGCGCGTGCGGTTCCAACGCGAATTGATCATGTCCACCGCTGCGGCCGACGAGGTCGGCAGATAGCCCGCCCGCCGGGGGGATTTCCAGTTCCTTGTAACCGTGGCCCAGCGATTCCACGCGCTCACCCAAGGGGGCATAAGCATTCATGGCGGCGCGCAGGGCAGAACCTGCGCCATCAGCGCCGATGACGACGGGCGCATCGAGCTCACGTGACACGCCTTGCTCATCAACGAGTTGAATGCGGCGGCCGTCGAAATCCGCGCTGGCCAGCGACTGGCCGAAATGGAAGCTCACGCCGGAAGCCTCGGCGGCATCCAGCAGAAGCATGTTGAGCGCGCCGCGCGACACCGACCAGATCACCTCGCTGTCGTCCACGCCATAGCGCTGCAAGCCGGAGCGGCCATCGCGCGTGTGCACCATGCGACCGCGCATCATGACGGCGCGTTGCAGCACGTCGTCGGCGAGGCCGGCTTCGCGCAGGGCCTGCAGGCCACGTTCGGCAAGGGCGAGATTGATGGAGCGGCCACCGGTGAAGCCGGCGACGCGTGGGTCGGGGCGTTTCTCGAAGACGTCGACGGCGAAACCACGTTTCGCCAATTGCTGCGCAAGCAAGGCGCCGACCAGGCCGCCGCCGATAAGAGTGATGTGCTTCGCCATGGAATCCCGCTGCTAGGTGGCAACCACGTAAAGCGCCAAGAGTAGCGGGTCAGGGGCGGGTGGGGCGATGCGCAGTGCGGCAAGATTTTCCGCGCGGCATTGGTGCTTGCGCAGAGAGGCCTTCTTCGCGCTCATTCAAATCTCGCTTGAGCGCCCATTCCCCTCACCGTCATTCCGGTGTAGGCCGGAATCCAGTGACGAAACCTACCGGTTATCGCCTGAGGTCAAAGCGCTTGGCTCTTCCGCGAAGAACGAGCGATGAGGCCACTGGATTCCGGCCTGCGCCGGAATGACGGGAGGCGAGAATAACGATCTTGGCTAGGTCTAGGAATTAGGCCCTAGAAGCTCATGAAGTACCCGCCGTTGACCGGCAGGTTGGCGCCCGTGATGTAGCCCGCGTCGTCGGCAGTGAGAAAGGTGACCGCACGGGCGATGTCGCCCGGCGAGCCAAGGCGGCCGACGGGAATGTCCGCGACGATCTGCTCACGGATGCCCTGAGGCACGGCTGCGACCAGCGCCGTGTCGCAATAACCTGGTGACACCGTATTCACCGTGATGCCTTTGCGTGCCGTTTCGCGTGCCAGCGCCATGCCGAAGCCATGCACGCCGGCCTTGGCGGCGGAGTAGTTGGTTTGGCCGAACTGGCCCGTCTGCCCGTTGACCGAACTCAGGTTCACGATGCGGCCGAAGCCGCGCGTGCTCATGCCTTCCACCACGTTGCGGCACATGTTGAACACGCCGTCCAAGTTCACGCGCATCAGTTCGTGCCACTGCTGCGGCGTCATCTTGCGCAGGCTGGTGTCGCGGGTGATGCCGGCGGCGTTCACCAGAATATCCACGCTGCCATGTTGCTGCTCGATGCGCCCGATAAGCTCGGCGCAGCTATCGAACTGGCTGACGTCGGCGGCCTCGAACTTCACTGCGCCGTTGAGATCGGCGGTTTCACGTCCGAAGGCGGTGAGTCGTTCTTCGCGAGTACCTAAATCGACGGCGATGACTTGGCGGCCGGCCTGCGCGAGTTGGCGACAGATTTCGGTGCCAAGGCCGCCAATGCCGCCGGTGACAAGGGCAACGCGCGGTGCGCGAGTGTGATGTGTCATGTGAAGGACTCGTGCACATGCCGCAGGGCAGCACGTGTTGTGCTGCAGCGGCGGATGAGACGGAAAGGTGGCTCGCGATGCGGGCCGCCGTAAGCGGGCTGGATCAGCCCGGCTTCTTGGTGGTGGTGCCGCGCGGCGGGGTAGTGGTCTGCGCAGCCGTGTCGATCAGACCACGCTGCATGTTGCGCCACGCTTCCATGTTGCGCTCGGTCAGGTCGTTGAGCATGGACCAGGGCGTCTGGCCCAGCAGGCTGTTGAGCTGCGTGCGGAATTGCTGCTGCTGGTCAAGGAAGACCTGCAGGCTGCGTTCCAGATAGGGGCCCATGAAACCCTGCAGCGAGTCACCGTAGAAGCGGATGATCTGGCTGAGCAGCTGAGGGGAGAGCATCGGCTGCCCCTTTTCCTCATGCTCAGAGATGATCTGCAGCAGAACTGACCGGGTGAGATCCTCGCCGCTCTTGGCGTCGCGGACTTCAAAGGTTTCGCCGTCCAACACCAGCTGACGGACCTCTTCCAGCGTGATGTAGCTGGAGATTTCCGTGTCGTAGAGCCGACGGTTCGGATACTTCTTGATGGTGCGGATCGTTTGTGCCATGCACACAAACTAGCAGAAGGTATTGCGCCGCACCAGTCGCCCAACTGGTATTCATTGCTGCACTGGCTAGTTGCAGCATTTCCTGTTAGATCAATTACATGCCGGTTTATGCCGGTTTGTGCCGGATTGAGAGCAATCCGGCACGCCCGATCAGTGGGCCGGGCCGCCCGCGGAGCCGAACGGCGGCTTGGCCAGCCAGATTACCGGAATCAGCACGACGAACAGGATGGCGCACAACAGGAAGACGTCGTTCACCGCCAGGGTCAGAGCTTCTTTGTTCACCAGCTGATCCACCACCCCCAGCGCCTGGGTCTGCCCCAGGCCGCCGTGCGTCAGTTGCCCCACGATTTGCGTGGCTGGCTGGCTGGCGCTGGTCACGTTCTCGGTCAGGTTGGAGTGATGCAGGATGCCCCGGTGCTGCCACAGGGTCACCGTGACCGCTGTGGACACGCTGGAACCCAACGTACGAAAGAAGTTGGCCAGACCGCTGGCACTGGCGATCTCGTGCGCTGGGAGCCCTGACAGGTAGATCTGGTTGAGTGGGATGAAGAAGCAGGGGATCGCCACGCCCATGACAAAGCGTGGCAGGACCAGGGTGGAAAATGACGCCGAGCTGTCGAATGTGGAGAACCAGTACGAGGTGCCCGCAAACACGACGAAGGCGAACGTCACCACCGCGCGCAGCTCGAGCTTCTGCATGTTGCGGCCGATGATCGGCGACAGCAGGAAGGCGAGGATGCCCACCGGCGCGGTGGCCAGGCCCGCCCATGTCGCCGTGTAGCCCAGCGTAGTCTGCAACCACAACGGGAACACGACGTTGATGCCGAAGAAGGCGAACATGCCCAGCGATAGCGCGATCACACCTGCGGTGAAGTTGCGCTGTTTGAACAGGCTTAGTTCGACCACGGGATGTTTGGCATGCAGCTCCCACACCACCAGGAAGGTGAGGCACAGCAACGCGATGATGCCGAGGGTGGAGATCAGGGGCGACGCGAACCAGTCATGGTCGTTGCCGTTGTCGAGCATGAACTGCAGGCAGCCCACGCCGGCCACGAGCAGCACCAGGCCGATGACGTCGATCGGTGACTGGAACGTCTTCGTCTCGCGTTTGCGCAGCAGTGTCCAGGTGATGACGCCTGCGGCCACGCCTACTGGCAGGTTGATGTAGAAGATCCAGGGCCACGAGAAGTTATCCGTGAGCCAACCGCCCAGGATGGGGCCGAAGATCGGCGCCACCACTACCGTCATTGCCCATAGCGCGAGCGCTATGCCCTGCTTGGTCTTCGGATAGCTCGCCAGCAGCAGGGTGAGCGACAGCGCCACCATCGGGCCGGAGCCGGCACCCTGCATGAGGCGGGCAAACACCAGCATCGGCATCGAGGTGGCGAGGCCGCACATCATCGAGAAGACCACGAACAGGGCAACGGAGACGACGAAGGTCTTCACCTCGCCGAAGCGTCGCGCGATCCAGCCCGTCAGCGGTTGCATGATGGCGCTGGCCAACGAGTAGGAACTGATCGTCCAGGTACCTTCGTTGGCGCTTACGCCGAGGCTACCGGCGATATGGGGTACGGCGACGTTGACGATGGTCATGTCCAGCACCTCCATAAAGGTGCTGAACGCGACCGCGATGGTCAGCAGGACCAGCGCGGTGCCATGCAAAGGCGGCAGCGGCTTGTCTTCGGAGGGGTTGGCAGCCATGGCGGCGTTTCCGTCGGATCGTCAGTTCGCGTCGCGGGAGCTGAGGTTGGCCTTGATGATTTTCTCGGCCTCTTCGTCTGCCTTGCTGGCCATCTGGTCGTAGACCGTCGTTTGCGCGACCGGCTGGCCGTTGCCAAGCGGGGCGTTCATCTCACCCTTGTCGTTGGTGATGTCCACGGAGACGTCGGTGGACAGGCCAACGCGCAGCGGATGATCGTCCAGCTCCTTGTTGTCGAGCGCGATGCGCACCGGTACGCGCTGCACCACCTTGATCCAGTTGCCGGTAGCGTTCTGCGCAGGCAGCAGCGAGAACACGCTGCCCGTGCCGGCGCCAAGGCCGATCACCTTGCCGTGGAATTCGACGCTGCCGCCGTAGACGTCGGCTTCGATCTTGGCCGGCTGGCCTACGCGGATATGGCGCAGCTGGTTTTCTTTGAAGTTGGCGTCGATCCACAGGTCGTGCAGTGGCACCACGCTCATCAACTGCTGGCCCGGCTGTACGCTGTTGCCCACTTGCACGCTGCGCTGGGCGACATAGCCCGTCACCGGGGCGTAGATGTTGTTGCGCTGAGCGGCGATCCAGGCGGCGCGGAAATTCGCACGAGCCTGTTCCACAGCCGGGTTGTTGGCGATCTGCGTGCCTTCAATGGCGGCGCGCGACGCGGCGGCCTGGGCGACGGCGGAATCGAGCGAGGCACGCGCCTGATCGACGGCATCACGCAGGTGCTGCACGTTCTGCGGGGCTTCTGCCTGGGCGGCGACCAGCGGGGCGCTACGCGCAAGATCGGCCTCGGCCTTCTTCAGGTCCACGCGGGCCTTGGTTACCTGGGCGTCGGCGCTGTTCGCCGATTCGGTCTGCTGGCGTACCTGGCGGACAGCTTGGGCGAGCGCGCTGCTGTTTTGCTGCAGGCGGACATCCGCATCAGTACTGTCGAGCTTTACAAGGATCTGACCGGCTTCCACGCGCTGCGTGTCGTCCGCAAGGATGGCCACCACGATGCCTGGCACCTGTGCGGAGATTGCCACCTGGTTGCCGTTCACGTAGGCGTTGTCGGTCTTCTCTCGGGTGGAGAACACGAACACCCATAGCAACGCCCACGCTGCGGCGGCGAGCAGGAAGATGAAGGTCACGATCAGCAGCGCACGCCGGCGCTTGGCCGGATCCTTGGCGGCCATGCCGCTGTCGTTGTCGTTCTTGTTGACGGCGGAATCAGTGGCGCTCATTCGAGGCGTCTCCGGAAAGGTTCAGAGGGGAAGAGGGGCGGTCGCTGGATGCCTGCTCCGGCATGCTGGCGCGGTAACCGCCGCCCAATGCCTTGATCAGGGAGATATCGGTGGAAAGCGCCTGCGCTTGCAGGCTTGCATCGTTGTCTTGCTGTTGCAGCAGTTGTGCCTGTGCACTCAGCGTTTCACGGCGATCCGTCACGCCGCGTTGCACGCGCGACTGTGCATTGGCGAGCAGTTGCTTGTTGGCGTCGATCTCGCGCGCTTGTTCTTTGCGGCGGCCTTCGATCTGGTCAGCGGTGAGGCTTTGCGTGGCGACGTCACGCGCGGCGCTGAGCACGGTGCTGTTGTACTGCGCCACGGCCGTTTCGAGTTGCGCCTTGCTGATGCCGTAGTTCGCTTCCAGCAAGCCGCCAGTGAAGATCGGCAAGTGCAGCGCGGGCGTCAGACCGAAGACGCGGCTGCCTGAGCTAAACATCTTGTCGAGATCGATACTCGACAGACCCGCCATGGCGCTGATGCTGACATCCGGGAAGAACTGCGCACGCGCTACATCGGTCTGTCGCAGAGCGGCATCGACCTGCCACAGGCTGGCCGCAATGTCGGCGCGGCGAGCGATCAGGTCGACGCCGACGTTGTCAGGCAGCCCCGTGGTGACGTTGGGCAGGGCGCGAGGCTGCAGCGATGGCAACGCTGCGGGTGACACACCGCATAGGCTGGCGAGCGCTGCCTGACGGATACGGGCGGAGCTTTCAATCGCCACCAAGGCCTGTCGCGCAGAGGCGGTCTGCGCCTTGGCCGATTGGAGGGTGTCCGGGCGATCGACGCCTTGCTTCACGCGCAGGGCTGCGATCTGCTCCAATTGTTCGGCCGTCTGTACGGCCTGCTTCGCAATCGTGATGCGCAATTGATCGGCTAGCCAGCCGAAGTAGGTGTCGGCGACATTGGTCTGGATGGCCAGAGCCGCGACGCTGTGTTGCGCTTCCGCCGCATGGGCCTGGTCTACGGCGCCTTCGATGGTGTTGCGCTTTTTGCCCCAGAAATCGAAGTCGTACTGCGCCTGCACGCCGAGGTCACCCTGGTTGTACCAGGTGAAACCGAGGAACTTGGGTGGAATCAGGCCTGTTTCGCTCAGGCGTTGGCGCTCGACCTGTGCGCTGCCGTTGACGCTCAGTCCCGACTGCGCGGTGGCTGCTCGAATGGACTGCTGCGCCGAATCCACGCGTGAACGCGCCTGGGCGATATCCGGTGAATCCTTCATCGCCAGCTCGATCAGCTGGTCGAGCTGCGGGTCGTTGTACTGCTTCCACCAGGCTGCATCGGGCCAGCCGGCGCGATGCCCCGTGTCGATGCCGGCCAGCGGGACATCGTCGCGGATGGGCGGCCGATTCAGCTTGGCAGGGATGGAGCAACCCGCGACGGCGAGTGCGACGGCGCAGGCAAGCAGCGCGCGACGACCGAGTCCGCGGTGGGAGAGGCGGTGTGAAGTCATGGACGAGAGTCCGGCTGGGTGAGCGAGTCGAGGTTGACGGCAATCTGACGGAGCAGGCGATCGAGCGTGCGCTTGTCATTTGTCGTCAGCGAGGCGAAAGCCCCGTGCACATTGGGGAACAGCGGCGGAAGGATTTTCCGCACCATGCGTTTGCCGGCGGTAGTGATGCTGAGCACGATGCGGCGGCGATCCTCGGCGCTGGTAGCTCGTGTGATCAAGCCCGCCTTTACCAGCGCGTTGGCGATGCGCGTCATATTGGTGGCGCCCTGTTGCGCGTACTCGCACAGTTCGGTGGGCGTTGCGCTGCCACGGCTGTAGATCATCATCAGCGTGCGGAAGTCGCTCTCATTCAGGCCGTGAGGCTTGAGGTCGCGCTCGAGCTCACCGAGAAGGTTTCCGCCAACCAATAACAACAGACGCGTCAGCACCACCTCCTGGACGGGAAGGTCCGGGAAGATTTCGCCCACACGGCCAATTCCCTCGTCCATGTGGGCGAGGCACTCGGGCATACGCTTCATTTCACCAAAGGATATTTCGCCAGTGAAGTAATTAGTCTAGCGCTGGCCCGCGGCGGCCCGCAAGACTCAGTCGAGCCCAAAGAGCTGTCGGGCGTTCCGGGTGGTAGCGCTTGCGATGGCTTCGGGACTCTCGCCGCGAAGCTGCGAGATCACATCGAGCACTTCGACGATGTTGGCAGGCTCGTTGCGTTCGCCCCGATGACAGGCGCCCGGTTGATCCGGTGCGTCGGTCTCCAGCAGCAATCGTTCGACAGGCATGGTCGCGACGATGTGACGAAGGCGTTGAGCGCGCTCATGCGTAACGGGCCCGCCAATGCCGAGATGAAATCCCATGTCCCACAGTCGTTCGGCCTGTTGCAGGCTGCCCGAAAAGCTGTGCACGACGCCCCGCAGGCCGCCGATGCGGCGCATGGTGGAGGTGACTTCGTCCATCGCCTTTCGTGCATGAACGATGACGGGAAGGTCAACATCACGGGCGATCCGTAGCTGTTGCTGGAAGTACTCGCGTTGCCGTTCGACGTCGAGTTCCGGCAGGAAGTAATCGAGCCCGATCTCACCGACGGCGACAGCGCGGTGCGTCTGCAGCCAATGCCTGAGCTCATCGATGTGCTCGGGGAGGTGCCGGTCGATATAGATAGGGTGCATGCCATAGGCGGGGTGTGCCTCCGCGTGATCGGCGCAGAGGGTGGCGATCCCTTGCCACGATGCCTGGTCGACGGCGGGCACGATGATATGCCGCACGCCGGCGTCGCGCGCCCGCTGAAACATGGACCCCCGGTCGGGTGCAAAGCTCGCATCATCGATATGCGCGTGGCTGTCGGTGAGTTCGAGCACAGTATTAAGTGTCCTGAATTTGAAAAAATGGCTGGCTTCGATCTAAGCGAACATTCAGTGATTTAGAGGTTCAATGTTCGTACTGGGTCGAATTCAAGGCGGGAGCGGGGGCGCTCCGCCGGTCCAGATCAGGAGAGCATTATGAACAAGTTAGTCGTTTCGGCGCTGCATGTGGGTTTCGCCGGTGTACTGGCGATGGGTCTTTCCGCGTGCAACAAGGACGCGAATGCCGATGGCGGCGTAGGTGGAGTGGCGCAGCAAGGGGCTTCCGATGGAGCCAAGTACGCGCGCGTCGTGAGCGTGACGCCGGTGCGCGAGGCTGCGAGTGCGCCGCAGCAGGTGTGCCACGACGAGGTGGTTACCACGCATAAACCGGTACAGGACACGCATCAGATTGCGGGCACGGCCATTGGCGCCGTGGCAGGTGGTTTGTTGGGTAACCAGGTTGGCGGTGGCAAGGGCCGCACGCTGGCAACGGTGGCGGGCGCGGTAGGTGGTGGTTATGCAGGCCACGAAATCCAGAAGAACCATCAGGAGAACGCGACTCAGCAGACGACGCAGCGTCGCTGCAATACGGTGCCCGGCAATGGTGGCGATCGGGTTGTGGCGTACGATGTGAGTTACGAGTACAACGGTGTCACCCGCACTGTGCGCATGGACCATGATCCGGGTGACAGGCTGCAGGTGCAGGAAGGTGTGGTAGCCGTTTCTGACGCTCACTGAGGATTCACGCCATGGATACACTGCTTAGACGTTTGGCTGTCGTGGGACTTGTTTCGGCTGTAGCGCTTCTTTCGGGATGTGAGACGCCACCGCAACGGCAGGTGGTTTATAGCGGTGCTTCCAATCGGTGCGAACAGTGTGGCGTGGTCAGTGACATACGCCAGATCCAGACGCAGAAGGAAAACTCGCCGCTAGGCATGGTCATTGGCGGTATCGCCGGTGGTGTGATTGGCAACCAGTTCGGCGGTGGTAGCGGCAAGGCCTTGACGACGGTCGCTGGCGCCGTGGCTGGTGGCGCAATCGGTAATCAGGTTGGCAAGAATTCCGGAGGCCCGGACGTTGCGTACCAGGTGACCATCAAGCTCGATGATGGTCGCTACGCAACGGTGACGCAGGCTGCTGATCCACAGGTTCGTCCCGGCGACTACGTGCAGATTCGGAACAACCTTGTTTACCGTCTTTGATTAACGGACGTCTGGACGTCTAAATGAAAAGGCCCTCTTGCGAGGGCCTTTTTTATTGGGGTGGGGTTTGATTAATTGTTGACCGCGTAGAAGGCGTGTTCGCCGATGGTCTTGACGCGTTTGTTGGACCACTGCGGTGTCACCGCAAGTGTGGCAAAGGCGTCTGCTCGCGGTACGTACACCGTGCGCTCTCCCTGTGGCAGGCTCCAGTTGCTGATCGAATCACCAGCAATCTTCCACGCCTTGGTCCAGGAGTTGAGGTCGGTCACTTCAAAATTGCTTGCGGTTGTCGTCAGTGCAAACTGACGCGGGGAGGTCACAACCTCACAAACGCTGTCGCCCCATGTGCCGCGATCGCGGCGACGCATGGCAACTTCGGCCACGGCATATTGGCCGATGGTCGATTCACTGCGTGCCTCGAGATATACCGTCGTGGCCAGGCAGGTCTGGTCCGCGAGGGGCTGGGGTAGCACGGACGCTAACCACAACAGCATCGAAAGTTTCATTGTCTGCCTCCAACGTGCTGTACGCGTGAGGTCGATACTGCTGACTTCACACGCCGTTGCGATGGACGGGCGGGCAGGCCGTTCCACCTGGATTGATCACCTGTGCCGAAACTTGTGGCTAGGTGGTTTGCCACGGGATTGTGGCCAGTCGAGTGGCTGATCCGGTGCCACTCAAAACTTGTTGTGCTGCAAGGGCATTGCTCGGGTACTCAGTGACCTCGTGCCTGCAACTAACCGCGCTATGGGCGGTGTTTACACCGGCATCTCTGCCGGGTCGCGCCGATCCGGACCCCTCCGGTTCGTCGCGTATGTCGACACCCGTGGGCTGTGGGCGTCGTCGAATTTAGTTGGCGGAGCCTAGTGGCCGATTTCAGATCTGGCAAGTGCCTGGCGGTTCAGGTTCACGTCACGCTCACATTGTCATTTGTTCGTGAATCTTTGCGTTTGGTGTTTTTGTTACGCACTCCAACTGTGCGTCACGCGTAGCGAGATGCCTTCGTCGGTGTCGATGTTCGCACCATTTTTCATCGCATCGCTTAGACCATCGTCTATGACAGCGAGCGCCTGAATACGTGCATCGTCACCGGTGACGTCGAGCAATTGAATGCCGTTCTCACCACTACGGTGCAGAACCGTGCCTCCGTCGATACGTTGCGACAATACAACGCAATGCATATGTCGCTTGAGTCCACCGCGATAGTGCAAGCGAGCAACGATCTCTTGTCCTGGATAGCAACCTTTGTCGAATGCAACAGCTTGCAGGCGTTCGAGAGAGATTGCTTGCGGAAGTAGTGCGCCGAGTGTGTTGTTCGGCAACCACGCCCAGCCAAGATCAATCTGCGGCTGTCGCCATGCGTCATTCGACGCTGAGGCTCCGATGACCATGCTGTGGTCACCGCAGCCAAGTACGTAGGCGTCGGCTTCACGACGTGCGGCGTAAGTCTCCAACGCCGGGCCGGTGCTGAGTGCGCGCGGCTCGGGCACACTCAGCTTGACCTTGGAGCGGAACACGAACCGTTGCAGCGATTGCGCCATGGAGGCTGCATCGCCACCGCGCAGCAGCAATAGCAGAACGTCGTCGGCAAGTCGTGCAAGGTGGAACAATGCAAGCACGCGACCTTGCGCATCCAGCCATGCACCGAACTGCCAGGTGCCGATGGCGAGCGACTGCACGTTGCTGCTGAATTGGGCCTGCGCGAACGCGGTGGCGTCGGCGCCCTCGAGCAACAGGGTGTTGGCGGAGTAGTCTGTTGACATAGCAGGTCGACGTGAGGGCAGGGGCAAGGAGTTACAAGTGGCGCCACCCCTACTGGCAGAGGAAAGCACCGCCGTCAAGGTTGTGCTGCATTAACGCAGGTATTACGCTTTTACGGCTTTCAAACACCATGTCCGATACGTCCTCCCAAACTGAGTCCAAGCCCGCTTCCGCTCCGGCGGGGCAGACTACCGTGCCCGCGGTTCCGGCCACGGACAAGACTTCGAAGGAGCAACCGGCCCCGGATCCCACCCGCTACGGCGATTGGGAAAAGAACGGGCGCTGTATCGACTTCTGATCGCGCCGCGCCGGCTCCGCGCCGGCGTCGTCGGGTAAGGGAAGGGCGGTATAGGGCATCAGCGATTCCACCCAGGATAGCCGCCATGGCAGACACGCAACGACCGCTCTCTCCCCACATGGGCATATATAAGTGGCAAGTGCAGATGGTGACCTCCATCGTGCACCGCGCTACCGGCATAGCCCTTTCCGTCGGAACCCTGATTGTGCTGTGGGGGGTGTTCTCCCTGGCCAGCGGCGAAGACAGCTATAACCAGTTCAAGACCTGCATCGGCAGTCCGATCGGTCTGATCCTGATGTTTGGCTGGACCTGGGCGCTCTTCTATCACCTGTGCAACGGCGTCCGTCACTTGTTCCAGGACGGCGGCATGGGCTACGCCATCCCGCAGTTCGTCCGTTCCAGCTGGCTGTCGATCGGCGGCAGCATCGTGCTGACCATCCTCGTCTGGGCTTACGTGCTGATGTGCGGAGGTGCCGCATGAGCGCGAACGGTCAGCAACACGATGTGCGCAAGCTGTTGCGCAACCCCCTGAAGCGTGCCCGCGGCCTTGGCTCGGCACAGTCCGGTGTCGGCCACTGGTGGACGCAGCGCGTCACGGCCACGGCGCTGGTCTTTCTTGCCCTGTGGTTTGTGGTGACGGTGCTGGGCGCACTGCACGCCGACTACGCAACGGCCAGGAGCATCATTGCCAAACCGTGGAATGCCCTGCTGCTGGTGGCCTTTGTGCTCGCCATGTGCTGGCACGCCGTGCTTGGCCTGCAGGTCGTGATCGAAGATTACGTGCATACGCGCTGGAAGGAAGTCGCCCTCCTGGTGCTGGTGAAGTTCATTGCAGTGCTCGGCACGCTGGCCACGCTGATGGCAGTGCTGCGCGTGGCACTGGGAGCCTGATTCCATGGAAAGCTACAAGATCCAACAGCATAAGTACGACGTGATCGTGGTCGGCGCCGGTGGCGCGGGCCTGCGCGCCACCTTCGGCCTGGCCGAGAAGGGCCTCAAGGCCGCGTGTATCACCAAGGTGTTCCCGACGCGCTCGCACACCGTGGCGGCGCAGGGCGGTATTTCCGCCGCGCTCGGCAACATGGGCGAGGACGACTGGCGCTTCCACTTCTACGACACCATCAAGGGTTCGGACTGGCTGGGCGACCAGGACGCCATCGAATACATGTGCCGCGAGGCGATTCCAGCCATCATCGAGCTGGAACACTACGGCGTGCCGTTCTCGCGTACCGAGGAAGGCAAGATCTACCAGCGTCCGTTCGGCGGCATGACCACGCACTACGGCAAAGGCACCGCGCAGCGTACGTGCGCCGCGGCCGACCGTACCGGTCACGCCATCCTGCACACGCTTTACCAGCAGGCGTTGGCGCATGACGCTACGTTCTTCATCGAGTACTTCGCCATCGACCTCATCTTCGACGAAGAGGGTGTGTGCCGTGGTGTGCTCGCGCTGGATATGAACGAAGGCACCTTGCACTTCTTCCGTGGCCAGTCGGTGGTGCTCGCTACCGGTGGTTACGGCCGTGCGTACTTCAGCGCCACGTCGGCCCACACCTGCACCGGCGACGGTGGCGGTATGGTGCTGCGCGCAGGTCTCGCGCTGCAGGACATGGAATTCGTGCAGTTCCACCCGACCGGCATCTACGGTTCGGGCTGCCTGATCACCGAGGGTGTGCGTGGTGAAGGTGGTTACCTCACCAACTCCAACGGCGAGCGCTTCATGGAGCGCTATGCGCCGAACGCCAAGGATCTTGCTTCGCGTGACGTGGTCAGCCGCGCCATGACGATGGAAATCCGTGAAGGCCGTGGTGTGGGCGAGCACAAGGACCACATTTTCATCAATCTGATGCACCTGGGCGCGGAAGTGATTCACGAGCGCCTGCCGGGCATCGCTGAGTCGGCGCGCATCTTCGCTGGCGTGGATGTGACCAAGGAACCGATCCCGGTGATCCCGACCGTCCACTACAACATGGGCGGCATCCCCACCAACTATCACGGTGAAGTGGTGCAGAAGCGTGGCGACGACGTCGATGCCGTCGTGCCGGGCCTGTTCGCCATTGGCGAAGCGGCTTGCGTGTCGGTGCACGGCGCCAACCGCCTGGGTTCCAACTCGCTGCTCGATCTTGTGGTGTTCGGTCGCGCGGTGGCGAATCGCTGCGCCGAGATCGTCAAGCCGGGTGCGCCTCACAAGGACCTGCCGGCCAGCGTATTGGACAAGGCATTGGCTCGCTTCGATGGCCTGCGTAACGCGAAGGGCAGCCAGCCGACCGCGAAGATCCGTGCGGAAATGCAGCGCACCATGCAGTCCGACGCCGCCGTGTTCCGCACGGGCGAGTCGCTGAAGGAAGGCTGCGAGAAGATTTCCAAGGTGCGCGAGTCGTTCAAGGACGTGGGCGTCAGCGATCGTTCGCTGGTGTGGAACTCCGATTTGATCGAGACACTGGAGCTCGCCAACCTGCTCGACCAGGCGGTGGCCACCATGTACTCGGCTGCACAGCGTGAAGAAAGTCGCGGCGCCCATGCTCGCGAAGACTTCCCGGACCGCGACGACCACAACTGGCAGAAGCACACGCTGGTGGCGGTCGACGAGAACGGCAAGGCCAATTTCGACTTCCGTCCGGTGCACATGTACACCATGACGAACGATGTCGAAGTCGTGCCGCCGAAGAAGCGCGTTTACTAATTCCCGGACTGGAGAGCCACTGTGGCTGAGTTTTCGCTACCCAAGAATTCCACGGTCCAGCCGGGCAAGCACTTTCCGGCCAAGGACGCGAAGAAGTCGCGGACGTTCCGCATCTATCGCTGGTCGCCGGATGACGGCCAGAACCCGCGTATCGACACGTACGAGGTTGACCTCGCTTCGTGCGGTCCGATGGTTCTGGACGCCCTGCTGAAGATCAAGAACGAAATCGATCCGACGTTGACGCTGCGCCGTTCGTGCCGCGAAGGCATCTGCGGTTCGTGCGCCATGAACATCGACGGCACCAACACGTTGGCCTGCACCAAGGCCATCAGTGATTGCGCTTCCGGCGACGTGAAGATCTATCCGCTGCCGCATATGCCGGTAGTGAAGGATCTGGTGCCCGACCTCACGCACTTCTACGCACAGTTCGCGTCGATCAAGCCGTGGCTGCGCACGCAGAGCGCGGCGCCGGACCGTGAGCGCCTGCAGTCGCCGGAAGACCGCAAGAAGCTCGATGGTCTGTACGAATGCATCCTGTGCGCTTGCTGCTCGACCAGCTGCCCGAGCTACTGGTGGAACGGCGACCGTTACCTCGGTCCCGCCATCCTGCTGCAGGCTTACCGCTGGATCGTCGACAGCCGTGACGAGGACACCGGTGCCCGCCTGGACGATCTTGAGGATCCGTTCAAGCTGTACCGCTGCCACACGATCATGAACTGCGCCCGCACCTGCCCGAAGGGTTTGAACCCGGCGAAGGCGATTGCGGAGATCAAGAAGTTGATCGTCGAGCGTCGGACGTAAGTACGGCGTGCTCTGTTCCCTCTCCCCTCCGGGGAGAGGGTTAGGGTGAGCCCCGAAAAGGGGGTAAAGGTCGGGTGCTCGCCATAGAGTTTCCACTTGCCACAACCGGGGCAAGATTAGCCCCTCACCTCGGTCCTCTCTCCCTACCTTCGGGTCGCCCGTAGGGGAGAGGAAGCAGCTCAGGAGGTACTTCGCGCAATGGACGAAGCCCGCATCAAACGCCTCCGCTGGCGTACCCGTCGCGGTACCCGCGAACTCGACGCGCTGTTCGGTGGCTGGCTGGACGAGCGTTTTGCCGGTGCTGACGAAGCGCAGCGCCAGGCCTTCGATGAATTGCTGGATGTGCAGGACCCGGACCTGTGGGACTGGGTGATGGGGCACGCCAAGGCGGCCCGTCCGGACTGGCAGGCCATCATCGATGACATCCGCTCCCGCCATCGGCTTTGAGTACCGGCCTTCGCGCTGGTTGTGCCGTCTTCTTCTGCTCGTTTCCCTGCTTGCGGTGCTGGCGACCTGGATAAGTGCCGTGCCATGGCTGGCAAAGCTGATCGTGACTGCCAGCGTGCCTTTTGCTTGCTGGCGGGCGTGGACGCGCTTTTCAGATCGATGGATCCAGGCCGCAGGCTGTGCCCGTGACGGCAGTTGGAACCTGCAAATGCACTCCGGCGAGGATGCTGCAGCAACCCTGGCCTCGTTCCGGGTGATCGGTGAGAAGATCGTGTGGCTGCGGTTGTCCTCGCCTGGACAGCGACAGGCCTTGCTACTGCTGGCACCTGACAACAGCGACGCGGATATCCGTCGCCGCCTGCGGATGCGATTGGCCCAGATCGAGGCCTCGGGCACTCTGGCGGCTGAACGCGGTCCTACGGTTTAGCCGCATCTCAGGCGATAATCCCGCCATTCGGGCGGCCAGCCCTTCGATACCGACAAGCGACCGCCCTAATGTTCCGACCGCTAGAGCTTTTCATCGGCCTGCGTTATACGCGTGCCAAGCGTCGCAATCAGTTCATCTCCTTTATCTCCACCGTATCTATTGTGTGCATCGCCATCAGCGTCACCGCGCTGATCACGGTGATGTCGGTGATGAATGGTTTCGACGACGAACTGCGCTCGCGCATTCTCGGCGCGATCTCGCACGCCACGGTTTCGGGCATGCCAGGACAAGCGGTGGAGGAATGGCCTCGCGCGGTGAAAATCGCCGAGGCGAACAAGCACGTGAAGGGCGCTGCGCCTTACGTGGAGTCAGAAGCCTTCTTCCAGGCGCGCCGTTCCACGGGTGGGCTGATCCGTGGCATTGAGCCGGCGGTAGAGCCCAATGTGTCGGACATCGACCAGCATATGGTCGAAGGCAAGCTCAACGCACTGACGCCGGGTAGCTGGAACGTCGTGCTGGGTCGCGAGCTGGCGATGCAGTTGGGTGTCTCGGTGGGTGACAAGGTCATCGTTGCCGTGCCTTCGTTCCAGTCGTCGCCGATCACGGGCAGCGTGCCCAGCCTGCGCACGTTTACCGTGTCGGGTGTATTCGAAATGGGCATGCAGGAGTTCGACTCCGGGTTAGCCCTGGTCAACATGACCGATGCCGAGCGACTCAATCGCCTCAACGGCCCGACGGGTATTCGCCTGAAGCTGGATGACATGTTCAACGCGCGTGAAGTGGCGCGCGAGCTGGCCGACCAGTTGGGCCAGGTGTATCGCGTGGATACCTGGATGGACAGTCACGCCAACTTCTTCTCCGCCATTTCGATGGAGAAGAAGGTGATGTTTATCATCCTCTCGCTGATCATTCTGGTCGCAGTGATCAACCTTATTTCCATGCTGATGATGCTGGTGACCGACAAGCAGGCCGACATCGCCATCCTGCGCACGCTGGGCTCCACGCCGCGCAGCATCATGGGCATGTTCATGGTGCAGGGTGTGCTGGTGGGCTTTGTAGGCATCGGCTTTGGTGTGGCGCTGGGCTCGCTGCTCTCGTGGAAGCTGCCGGTGATTGTGAAATGGATCGAGCACGTCACAGGGGTTACCTTCCTTTCGCCGGACGTCTATTACATCAGCGAGCTGCCGAGCAAACTCTCCGCCAGCGATGTGGGCTGGGTGGCCTTGATCACCTTCCTGTTCTCGCTGTTGGCCACCCTTTATCCCGCTTGGCGTGCGTCGCGCACCCAGCCTGCGCAGGCGCTGCGTTATGAATAAGCCGATGAACAATCACACCGGCGTGGTGATGCGCGCCAGCAATATCGCCAAGACGTACGACGAGGGCGACCTGAAGACCGATGTACTGTCCGATGTCAGCTTTACGTTGAATCGCGGCGAGACACTGGCCATCGTCGGTGCCTCCGGCTCAGGCAAGAGCACGTTGCTGCACATCCTTGGCGGGCTGGATACGCTGACGCAGGGTTCGGTGGAGGTGGAAGGGCGCAATCTTTCCAGCCTCTCCGATGCCGAACGCGGTCGTGTGCGTAACCGCTCGATGGGCTTCATTTATCAGTTCCACCATCTGCTGCCCGAGTTCACCGCGCTGGAAAACGTCTGCATGCCGCTGCTGATTCGCGGCGTGTCGATCAGCGAGGCGGAACGTCAGGCCTCGGCGCTGCTGGGCCGCGTAGGTCTGGGACAGCGCCTGCACCACAAGCCTGCAGAGCTTTCCGGTGGCGAACGTCAGCGCAGCGCCGTGGCGCGCGCACTGGTGACGCGACCGGCGGTGGTGCTGGGCGATGAGCCCACTGGCAATCTCGATGAAACCAACGCCGCGCAGGTGTATGACCTGATGATCGAACTCAATCGCGAGATCGGCACCAGCTTCATCCTTGTGACGCACGATAATCGCCTGGCTGCACGCATGGATCGCACGCTCGAACTGCATAACGGCCAGTTGATCGACAAGGTTTTCGCCTGACGTCCATGCCGCCATCGCGCGGCTTATGGCGCTAACGCCTACACGTTTTTCAGCCGCACTATTTTCGCGCACTCACTAACCTGTTCCTTTCTACGGAGAGGGATGGAATGTGCGCGAGGATGGTGCGCTGGTACCCGCGGTCATGCTGTTGCTCGGCGTATTGGTCGTGCAGTGGCTTGTCGTACTGCCGCCCGCCTGGCTCTGTGGCGTCGGCGCCTGTGTGGCCTTGGTCCTGTTTCGTTGCGGACGCTACGGACGCGCGCTGGCGTGGTGCCTGCTTGGTGTCGCGTGGGCCTGCTGGCGTGGCGGTGTGGCGATGGACGCACGGTTGCCGCGTGATCGAGAGGGGCAGGATGTTTACGTCGTAGGCCGCGTTGTTGATCTGCCGTTGGTGCGCGATGAGGCTACGGGCTTTCTGTTGGACGTGGAGGACGCCCGCTTCGGTTCGGCACTGTTGGCGCTGCGCGGTCGCGTGCGGGTGAATTGGTACAACAACGCACCTGATATCCCCCCGTGCAGCCGGTGGCAACTCACGCTGCGGCTGAAGCGCCCGCGCGGCATGCTCAATCCTGGTGGGGCGGACAGCGAACGCAGTGCTCTCGAGCGCCATATTGTCGCCGTGGGCTATGTGCGCAATGGTGCAGGTAACCAACAGCTTGGTACGCCAGGGTTCTGCGTCAATGCGGTTCGCCAGGCCATCAGTCGCGGCATTGCCGCACGCGTGGAGGATTCCCATGATGCCGCCCTGCTGCAGACATTCTCGGTAAGCGACACGCGTGGACTCAGTCAGCGGGACTGGGAGGTGGCGCGTGCCAATGGCATTCCGCACCTCATTGCCATCTCGGGTTTCCATGTGGGCGTGGCGGCGCTGTTTGGCGTGTGGTTCGCGCGCTTCATCTACCTGTTGTTTCCTTGGCTTGGGTTGCGTTTGCCGCGCGTGCAGGCTCAGGCTGCGTCGGCGATGCTGGTCGCGGGTGTTTATGGCGCGCTCGCCGGATTCGGCCTGCCGACGGTGCGTACCTTGCTGATGATCGGCATTGTGGCGTTGGCGCGTTGTTCTCGGCGGTACGCGAACGGACCCCAAACGCTCGCCCTCGCGCTGATAGCCGTGTTGGTGGCTGACCCTCTGTCGGCGTTGTCGGCAGGGTTCTGGCTCTCCTTCATCGGTGTGGCGTTCTTGATGGCATGCATGAATACGCGTGGCAGGGGACTGCGTGGCTTCTTGCATGAGCTGTCGGCAGGGCAGTTGGTGATGACGCTGTCGCTGCTGCCGCTCACCATGTGGTTCTTTGGCGAGTCCTCGTTGGTGGGCGCTTTGTCCAACCTGATCGCCGTGCCTTTCGTCAGTTTCGTGATCGTGCCCGTGACGCTGGTGGGGATGATTCTGTTGGGCCTTTGTCCACCGCTGGCGCAGCCGGTGTTCTGGTGTGCCGCATGGCTGGCCCATGCGCAGTGGTGGCTGCTCGAGCGGATGGCGACATGGCCGGGCGCGCATTGGTACCTGCCCGAAGTCGGTGGATGGGCCTTGTTGTTCGCTACGCTGGGCGCACTTTGGTTGTTCATGCCGCGCGGTGTGCCGATGCGCTGGCTGGGCGGCTTGTTGTTCCTGCCGCTACTCTTTCCGACGCGGGACCTTCCTGTCGCCGGCGGTTTCCAGCTATGGATGCTCGATGTCGGCCAAGGGTTGTCCGTGCTGGTTCGCACCGAACATCACGCGTTGGTGTATGACGCCGGTGCGCGCTACCCGTCGGATTTCGACCTGGGCGAAGCCGCCGTGCTTCCCTCGTTGCATGCACTCGGTATCGAGCATGTGGACCTGATCGTCGCCAGCCATGCTGACAACGACCACGCTGGCGGTATCCCGGCCGTCGCGGCGGCATTTCCCCAGGCGGAGCGCATCTCGGGTGAGCCCGAGCGTCTGCCCATTTCCATGGCGGCCTGCGAGCCGGGTAAGCGCTGGCAATGGGACGAGGTGACCTTGCAGATACTGCCGTCGGGCAGGGCAGGTGGTCCGGCGAATGATCGATCCTGCGTGCTGCTGGTGGAGGGGAAGGGCGGCCGGGCGTTGCTGACCGGCGACATCTCGGCAGCGGTCGAGCCCACGGTGGCCGCGTCGATACCTTCCGGCACACCGCTGGTGTTGTCGGTACCGCATCACGGCAGCAAGACCTCATCCAGCCCGGGATTCATCCAGTCAACGTCGCCGATGCTGGCGCTGGTGTCGGCAGGCTGGCGAAGCCGCTTTCATCACCCCAATGCCGCCGTGATGAAGCGCTACGACGATGCGGGTGTGCCCTGGCTGAATACGGCGACCGCCGGCGCGATTCAGGTGGATGTGCCTCCGAACGGGGCGCCTTACGTCTCTGCGACCTGGCGACAGCGCCAGTCTCGCTACTGGCGCGAATGAGCCCGGATGTGGCCTTGCAACATGGGTGACCGGCCCCCAAAGAGCCCATTCACGCGCTTTTCGCAACTGCCACGGGTGCCGCGGAACGGCGGAGTGAGACTGATATGATGCGTGCTTCCCTGACTATCTGAGCGGCCCGGAGTCGTTGTGCTGGAAATCCTGATGGCTGGTGGCTGGGCGATGCTGCCCATCCTGATCTGTTCGGCGGTCGCGCTCGCGATCGTACTGGAGCGTTGCTGGACCCTGCGCCGCTCATCCGTGCTGCCGCCCGGCTTGGGCGAAGAAGTGCGTAACTGGGCCCGTTCGGGGCAGTTGGATCCCAACCATCTGTCGACGCTGGCGAACGGATCCCCGCTGGGTGAGTTGCTGGCGTCGGCCCTGGCCGTACGCAACCGTCCGCGCGAGCTCATCAAGGAGCGTATCGAGGATACGGGGCGCCATGTCGTCCATCGCATGGAGCGCTACCTCAATACGCTCGGCACCATCGCCCTGATCGGCCCGTTGCTGGGCCTGCTGGGTACCGTCATCGGCTTGATCCGCATGTTCATGGAAGTGATGCGTGGTGGCGTGGGTGATCCCATGAAGATGGCGGGCGGCATCGGCGAGGCGCTGATCTGTACGGCTACGGGCCTGATCGTCGCCATTCCGGCTTATGTGCTGCATCGCTACTTCCGTTCCAAAGTGGCCGGTTACTGCGTCGAGATGGAGAAGCAGGCGACCGAACTGCTGGACGAGCTGACCGTCAACCAGACGACGCCCGCGCCGCGCACGCGCGCTCCGCGCGTCACCACCGAGTCGAGCGCGAGCTGACGCATGCGTATCGGCAACGACCGTCGGCAAGACGATTTCGAGATCAACGTGATCTCGTTGATCGACGTGCTGCTTACCCTGCTGATGTTTTTCGTGCTCACGACCACCTTCATCCAGCACTCGCGGATGCAGGTGACGCTGCCCAAGGCCAGCGCAGAAGAGCGCGACATGCAGGCACCCGCGCTCACCATCGTGGTGGATCGCGACGGCCATTTCTTTGTGGGCAGCGATGAAGTCCACGGCGAAGGCGTCGAGCCGCTCAAGCAGGCCATCGCCAATGTCGCCGGTGATGATCGCGAGCGTCAGGTCACCATCCGCGCGGATGCCATGACACCGCATCAGAATGTCGTCACCGCCATGGATGCGCTAGGCCAGTTGGGCTTTACCAAACTGTCCATCGCCACCACGCCGACTCAGTCGGGCACGGGTCCATGAGCGAGGGCAAGAAGAAAGTCGCCCTGTGGGACGCACATAGCCGGCAGATCTACAAACGCTTGCTCGGCTATTCGGCCCGATACTGGCCGGTGATCCTGATTGCCATCGTGGGCTTTGCGGTGGACGGCGGCGCGCTGGCTATCTTCACCAACGCGCTGCAGCCGATCATGGACACGTTGCTGCAGCAGAAGGATCCGTACCTGATCCGTTGGATGCCGTGGTGGATCATCGGTATTTTCACGGTGCGCGGCATCGCCATCCTGATCAGCAACTACGGCATGGGTTACGTCGCGCGCAACGTGGTGCAGTCCATGCAGCGCGATGTGTTCGCGGCGTACCTGCGCCTGCCGGCGTCGTTTTTCGGCAGCGAGCACTCGGGTCATCAGGTCTCGCGCATCACCTACACCAGCGAACAAGTCGCCGGCGCATCCACGGACGCGTTGAAGGTGGCGGTGACTGAAAGCATCACCGTCATCAGCATGATCGTGGTCATGCTGCACAACAGCGTGTACCTCACCACGGCCTTGTTGATCCTGGTACCTGCCATCGTGCTCATCGCCTCGGCGGTGAGCCGTCGCTACCGCATGGTCAGCCGGCGCATCCAGGGCATGATGGGCTCGGTCACCGGTACGGTGGACGAGATGATCAAGGCCCATCGCGAGGTCCGCATCTATGGCGGGCAGAAGCAGGCCGACGAGCGCTTCAGGCAGGTGTCCGATCGCGCGCGCTACCTCAACATGAAGATCATCGCCACCAGCGCAATCTCCGGCTCGTCCATTCAGACGGTGGCTTCGGTGGCTCTGGCAGGCATGGTGTTTCTGGCGTCGCGGCCATCGCAGATCGATCATATTTCGCCGGGCGTGTTCATTGCCGTGCTTACGGCCATGGGCGGCATGCTGTCCTCGCTGAAGCGCCTTACCAACGTGCAATCCACCATGCAGACCGGCATCTCGGCGGCGGAGAACCTGTTCTCCTTGATGGACCTGCCGCCGGAAGTGGACCACGGTACCAAGGTGCTCGAACGCACCAAGGGCGACCTGCGTTTCGACAAGGTGGGCTTGGTCTATCCGCTGGGCGAGTTCGAAGCTCTGGCTGGCGTGGATTTGCATTGCGCGCCGGGTACGGTGACGGCTCTGGTGGGGCGTTCGGGCAGTGGCAAGAGCAGCTTGGTCAGCCTGCTGCCTCGTTTCAACGAGCCCAGCAGTGGCCGCATCCTGCTCGACGGCGAGAACTACGAGAGTTACACGCTGGACTCGCTGCGTCGCCAGATCGCATGGGTGGGGCAGAACGTGGTGCTGTTCGATGGCACGGTGGCGGAGAACATCGCCTACGGTGAACTGGCCGGCGCCAGCGAGCAGGACATCATTGACGCAGCCAAAGCCGCCCACGCGATGGAGTTCATCGCGGGCATGCCCGAGGGCATTCACAGCCCGATCGGCGAGGGCGGTAACCGCCTTTCTGGTGGGCAGAGGCAGCGCATCGCCATCGCGCGCGCCATCCTCAAGAACGCGCCGATCCTGGTGCTGGACGAGGCGACCAGCGCACTCGACACCGAGTCCGAGCGCCTGATCCAGCAGGCGCTGCAGGGCCTGATGCGGGATCGCACGACGTTGGTGATCGCCCACCGTCTGTCCACCATCGAGCACGCTGACCAGATCGCCGTGATGGATCATGGTCGCGTCGTCGAGCGCGGTACCCATGCCGAACTGTTGGCCCAGGGCGGGCAGTACGCGGCCCTGCATCGCATGCAGTTCCATAGCCAGCCCGGCGACTGAGGCCGTCGCGTGACGCTGGCCGAACGACTCGAGTTGGCGTGGTACGGCACAGCGCGCGCGCCGTGGTGGACCGCGCCACTCTCGTGGCTCTATGGCGCGTTGACGGCCTGTCGGCGTGGGCTGTATCGCTTGGGCGTGCTGCGCAGCGTGCGCCTACCGGTACCCGTGGTAGTCATCGGTAATCTGAGCGTCGGTGGCACGGGCAAGACGCCGCTGACCATTGCCCTGGCCGAGGCGTTGCGCAAGCGCGGCTATACGCCGGGCGTGGTGAGCCGTGGCTATGGTGGCTCGCAGAGAGAGCCCCTGTTGCTGGATGGCACGCTGAATCCTTCGCAGGTCGGCGACGAGCCTTGCCTCATTCGTGCGAGCGGCGTGCCGGTAGCGGTAGGCCGAGATCGTCCTGCGGCGGCGAAGCTGTTGCTTGCGGCGGGTTGCGACCTGGTGATTGCTGACGATGGTCTGCAGCATTACGCGTTGGCTCGCGATCTGGAAATCTGTGTCATTGATGGTGTGCGTCGCTTCGGTAACGGTCGACTGCTGCCGGCTGGCCCGCTACGCGAGCCGATGTCGCGTCTGCAGAAGGTGAGTTACCGCGTCTGCAACGGCGGTGTGGTGGCGCCAGGCGATGTGCCGATGGAGCTTCGTGGCGGCACCGTTCGCGCACTGGTTGACGACCACGCGAAGCCGCTGACGGAGTTCGCCGGACAGACCGTACACGCGGTGGCCGCGATCGGGCATCCGGTGCGCTTCTTCGCAAGCCTGCGCTCCCAAGGGCTGCAGGTGATCGAGCATGCCTTTCCCGACCACCACGCGTTCGTGCCGGGTGATCTTTCGTTTGGCGATGATCGGCCGGTACTGATGACGGAGAAAGACGCGGTGAAGTGCCGGGCTTTCGCTCAGCCCCACTGGTGGTCAGTGCCGGTGCGCGCGGTATTGCCGCCTGCCTTCTTCGACGACATCGAGATGCGCCTGCGACGTGCCGGGCGTTGATCGCCGGATATGAAAAAAGCCGACCCAAGGGTCGGCTTTTTTGTTGGGCATCGGCCTGCGGCTTACTGGATGCGGGCGATGTTGCCCTGCGGGTCAATCTGCACCATGTCGCCCACGCGGATGGCGCTGGCGTCGGGCACCGTCACGTTGCTGTAGCCGCCATTGCCCATGCGGATGCGCAAGGTGTAGCTGGCATTCGGGCGGCCGCTGTTCGCGCCAATGCGGTTACCGGCGTAACCGCCGCCGACCGCGCCTGCCACGGTGGCGAGGGTATTGCCCTTGCCCTTGCCAACCTGGTTGCCCAGCACGCCACCGGCGATGCCGCCGATGATGGTGCCAGCCATACTGTGATCGTTGCCCTGGGTAATGTTCTGGTCGATAGCTTCCACCGTGCCGCACTGGTCACAGCGGAGATAGATGCCGTCGTTGCGGACCAGTACGCCGTTGCGCGAGGACTGGGCGCTAGCGGCAAACGGGCTGGCGGCCAGCAGAGCTGCCAGCGACAACACGGCGAGGCGGGGGGTGAACATGGACTCTCTCTCCAATGGGAAAATGTTGCGGTACCAGTCTAGCGGGGAAGGCTGAATGACGGACTGAATGATCGAGCGATACGCCTTATCATGAGGCCTTTCTCGGTAGGCCGTCGTGACGGGTATGTCACCGGACAACTTTTCCTTTTTCGGAGTTCCCATGAGCCTTATCCAAGTTCCGGTTTCCTACGGCGAGCTGATCGACAAGATCACCATTCTGGAAATCAAGTCCAAGCAGATCACCGACGCCGCGAAGCTGGCCAATGTGCGCACCGAGCTGGATCTGCTCAACACGACCTGGGCCGGCCACCCGGCATCGGCCACGGATATTTCCGCCGAGCGCGCCCGCCTGCTTGCCGTCAATGAAACGCTGTGGGACATCGAAGACCGCATCCGGCTCAAGGAAAAGGCGCAGGCCTTCGACGCCGAGTTCATCGAACTGGCTCGCTCGGTGTATTTCGAGAACGACGAGCGCGCTGCGGTGAAGCGCGAGATCAACGTCAAGCTGGGTTCGCAATTGGTCGAAGAGAAGTCCTACCAGGACTACCGCGCGAAGTAACCGGCTGGATACCAGGCAGGAGCGTACATTCGCGCTCCTGCCACATAGGGTCAGGCCAGGCCGAGGTGGGCGGCGCACGCCTCAAATCGGTCCACCGCGTCGTCGACGGTGATCAGATCCATCACGCCGGGCTTCTCGATCTTGGCGCCCCACGGAATCTCGCTCGAAGGCTTGCCCAGGAAGGCTAGCGAGGCTTCGTCGTACTTGTTTACGCACCAGCGCCGATCGGAATAGGGGCCGGAACGGTTCGGGTTGCTGGCCGCATGCAGGCCCAGCACCTTGCAACCCACCGCGTTCGCCATGTGCATCGGCCCGGAATCGGGTGTCAGCAGCATGGGTGCGCGCACCAGCATGGCCATCATCTTCTTCAGGGTGTCCTTGCCCGTGAGGTCGAGGGGGGCGTGGCGGCACGCGGCAAGGACGGCATCAGCCATGCTGCGTTCCATGGTGGACGGGCCACCCACCAGCACCACGCGCCAGCCGCGCGTAGCGGCATGGTCCATGACCGCGGCATAGCGATCGGGGCGCCAGTTACGCAGCGCGTGGCTCGAGGTCGGGCTCACCAGTAGCGTGGGCTGTTCGCCCGGCAACTGCTCGGCAGCCCAGGTATGCGCTTCCTCGGGAATCGGAATATCCCAGCGCACCTGTGTCTGCTTCAGGCCAAGCGGTTCGCAGAAGCTGCCCATGGCATCCAGTACGTGTTCGCCAGTGCGCGCAGGGATGCGCTCATGGATCACCAGTCCGTGCCCATCCTTGGCCCGCGCCTTGTCGTAGCCAATGCGCTGCCGGGCTTTGACGAACAGGCTGAGCAGGTTGGAGCGCAGGGCGACCTGCATTTGCAGCAAAGCATCGAAGCGCTGATGGTTGAGTGCATCGCCAACCGCGCGCATGCCGGCGAAACCGGCGCCCTTGTCGAAGGTGACGAAGTTGACGCCAGGAAGGTCGCCGACCAGGCGGCGCTCCAGCTTGCCCACGATCCAGGTGAGTTCGACCTGGGGCCATGCCGCCTGCAGCGTTCGCACCAGTGGCACGACGTGGGTTACGTCGCCGATGGCGGACGTGCGCAAGATGCAGATGGAGGCAGGTGTAGGCATGGAGGGTGTTGGTCGATGTGGCGGCGTGGATTCGGGACTGCCCTCGGCTAGAATCACGGCACTTGGGCCTCAGGGCGGACGTCTGACGTACAGATGGCGATGCAGGAACGAATTCGCGAAGGCGCCACGGGGGCGATTCTGTTCGACGCCGCGGTGTCGCCACAAGTCGAGGACGACTGGTTCGAGCCGGAGGCGTGGCGCGAACGGGGGGCGCTGCGTCAGCAGTCGGGTGGTCGTGGCGGCGTCGCCATCATCGACACGCCGGCCGGCGAATGCGTGCTGCGCCATTATCGGCGTGGCGGCATGGTGGCAAAGCTGATGGGCGATCGCTACCTCTGGAGCGGCGCGGATCACACCCGTAGCTTCATGGAGTTCCGCCTGCTTGCGCGCATCGCTGCGCTCGGGTTGCCAAGCGCGCTGCCCGTCGCCTGCCGCTATCGCCGGCATGGACTGTTCTATTCGGCCGACCTCATTACCCGCCGCATCACCCATGCCCAAACGTTGGCCGAGTGCCTGGCGTCGGGGCGGCTGGACGGTGAAATGGCGGAGTTGGTGGGGGCATTGGTGGCGCGATTCCATCGCGAGGGCATTTGGCACGCCGATCTCAACGCCCACAATGTGCTGGTGACGGACGACGAGCTTTACCTGATCGATTTCGACCGCGGTCGCCAACGCGAACCCGCCGACAGCTGGCAGCAGGCCAATCTGCTGCGCTTGCGCCGTTCGCTGGTGAAGCTGGGCGCAGCCTCACAGGGTGAGGCGGTGTTCGAGGAGCAGCTGTGGAAACCCTTGGTCTATCGCTATGAGCGTACCCTGAGAGCATGAACTGGTCCCTGCATTTCCTGGGTGTCGGCGCGGCGCATGCCGTGGAACTGGGCTCCTCGGCCGTTGTACTGGAGCGTGACGGCAAACCGTTGCTGCTGATCGATTGCGGCCCGGACACGCTGGACCGCTACATCGCCGCCTACGGCGAGCCCCCGCACGCGCTGTACATCACGCACACCCACATGGACCACATCGGTGGGATGGAGCGGTTGTTCTTCCGGCTGTGGTTCGACGACGCATGGCGCGGGCGCACCAAGGTGTTCGTGCATGCCGGGTTGATGCCGTGGCTGCAAGCGCGCGTGGCGGATTACCCCAATGTGCTGGCCGAAGGTGGCGTCAATTTTTGGGAAGCCTTCCGCTTGGTGCCTTGCACGCGGGGATTCTGGCTGGACGGCTTGTGGTTCGACGTCTTCGGCACGCGTCACCACATGGCCGGTACGTCCTACGGCGTGGCCTTGGCGGGCAGCTTTGCCTATACCGGCGATACACGTCCGATTCCGGAGGTGCTTGCACGGGTGGCAGCTGGTGCCGAATTCATCGCCCATGATTGCGGGTTGGTGGGAAATCCCTCGCACACGGGCATCGACGATATCGAGCGTGAGTATCCGGAATTGTGGTGGCCCCGCTTGCGTCTGTACCACTACGGCAGCGAAGCCGACGGACAGGTATTGGCATCGCGCGGCTATGCGGTCGCCCGTCCGGGTGAACGCTTGACGCTCCCGGAGCCGGCACTGCCTCGCCCCGACGCCGGTTGACGTCTTTCACTGCGGATTCCGAACACCATGTCCACGCCTTATCTCCAGAAACTGTTGCGTTACCGGGACTGGGCCGACCAGCTGACCTACACGGCGGTCGCAGCGCTGCCCGAGGGAGCCTCGACGGCTCCGCGTGCCACCGTCTTCGGCAACATGCTGCGTACGCTCAGCCATAGCTGGGTTGTCGACGACATTTTTCAGGCGCACCTGCAGGGGCGGGCCCACGGGCACACCAGTCGCAACACGCCCGAGCCGCTGCCGTTTGACGAGCTGTGGGCGAAGCAGCAGGCGATGAATGCGTGGTACCAGGGCTATGCCTCGACGCTTACGCCAGCACAGGCGGCCGAGGTGGTCACCTTCCAGTTCATCGGAGGCGGGGAAGGGCGGATGACTCGCGAGGAGATGATCCTCCACGTGGTCAACCACGCCACTTACCACCGGGGTTTCGTGGCAGATATGTTCTACCAGGTGCCGGCCAGGCCGCCGGCAACGGACTTCCCTGTGTTCCTGCGGGACGTGCCGCAGGAGTGAGCGAGACCAGCGCGCGCTATCTTGTGTGAACGGGCGCATCCCGCTATCCTTTCGCCTCTTTGCCGGGACGTGAGTCCCTGGCGAGCGGTTTCACCATTGCGGAGAGGTGTCCGAGTGGTTGAAGGAGCACGCCTGGAAAGTGTGTATACGGCTTATCCCCGTATCGCGGGTTCGAATCCCGCCCTCTCCGCCAGTGAGTGAAACCGGGCGACGGTACTGAACCGACGCAACATGTACGTCTCTATGGTGGCCCTGTCGGTCCCCCCGCGACGATAGTTCGTAAATTCCGCCAGGCCCGGAAGGGAGCAACGGTAGCGAATGATTCGGGTGCCGGGGTGTGGCTGGCAGGGCCGCCGCCTTTTCAGGGGTCCGATCGGCAACTGCTGCAGGCGTTACTGACTTGCCGCGGTCGACTTGGCACAATCCATGTTCGCCCCAAGGTTTAGAGCCTGCTTATGGCATTCCAGCAGCCCGCGTTGTTTCGCTTAGCCTGTCAGGTGGTAGGGTGCAGTGCTGGCCAGGGTGGTGCCCTGGCCAAGCTGCGCGCTGCCGCATGGCGGGCTAAGCGAAACAACCCTTCGGGCCGGATCTGTTTGCCCGCAGGCCGGCGTCATTACTCGGTCGTGTATCGACATACACTCCCTCGTTCTTCCTTGTCCTGCGCGCAAACAGATTCCGGCGCGGGCTACTGGAATGCCAAAAGCAGGCTCTAACGCATGTCTTATCAGGTACTCGCGCGCAAATGGCGCCCTCGCAAGTTCGCTGAACTCGTTGGGCAAGAGCACGTCGTGCGCGCGCTCACCAATGCGCTCGACACGGGCCGCATGCACCATGCCTACCTGTTCACCGGTACGCGCGGTGTAGGCAAGACCACGATTGCCCGCATCTTCGCCAAGTCGCTTAACTGCGAGCGTGGCGAATCGGCCGATCCGTGCGGTGAATGCGCCGTCTGCACCGCGGTGGACGCAGGCCGTTTCGTCGACCTGCTTGAGATCGACGCGGCCAGCAACACGGGTGTGGACGACGTGCGCGAGGTGATCGAGAACGCGCAGTACGCGCCCGCCCGGGGGCGCTTCAAGGTGTACCTGGTCGACGAGGTGCACATGCTTTCCAAGCCGGCCTTCAACGCGCTGCTGAAAACGCTGGAAGAGCCGCCGCCGCACGTGAAGTTCCTGCTGGCCACCACCGATCCGCAGAAGCTGCCGGTGACGGTGCTGTCGCGCTGTCTGAAGTTCAACCTGAAGCGCCTGTTGCCGGAACAGATCTCCGGGCAGATGCGCCACATCCTGGGCGCGGAGAACATTCCGTATGAGGACGCGGCCATCGCTGAGCTGGCGCGTGGTGCGGATGGTTCGCTGCGTGACGGCCTGTCGCTGCTGGATCAGGCCATCGCCTATGGTGGTGGCTCGCTTCGCGTGGATGACGTGCGCGCCATGCTGGGCAGCGTCGCTCGCGGTCAGGTGCTGGGTCTCCTGCAGGCGCTGACGGAGGGCAGCGGCGAAGCACTGATGGCTGAGTGCACACGCATTGCATCCTTCTCACCTGATTTCGGCGGCGTGCTGGACGACCTGGCCAGCGTGCTCCATCGCATCCAGCTGACCCAGCTCGTACCGGGTTATCGGCCGGAGCAGGACGATAGCGACGGTGACGTCTTGGCCGGGCTCGCCGGGCAATTGGCGCCGGAAGACGTGCAGTTGTACTACCAGATCGCCACCACGGGCCGCCGCGATCTCGCACTCGCGCCGGATGCCCGCACAGGCTTTGAAATGGCCATGTTGCGCATGCTCGCGTTTCGCCCTGCCGAAGGCGGTGGTTCACACGTCGAGCGTGCAGTCACCAGCGCCGCGCCGCGCGCGCCGGCACCACCACCACGCGCCTCGGCCCCGGTGGCCAATGAGCGTATGCATATGGCCAGCGTGGCGGAACCTTCGCCGGTGCGCGCCGCTCCCGCTCCGGTGGCGCCACCCGCTGCGGCACCTGCGCCGCGCATGCCGATTGCGAAGGACGCGCGGGGTCTGCCGCACTGGGACAGCCTGATCGAGCAAGCGAACCTGCGCGGCCCTCTGGGCCAGCTCGCCCAGAATGCGGCGCTGCGTGATCGCGAAGGTCACACCCTGGTCTTGGCCCTGCAGCCCATGCACATGCATCTGGCCGTCGAGCCCATGGTCAGTCAGATGGAAGAGCGCATCAGCCAGGCACTAGGTGAACGGGTAAAGCTTCGTTTTATCGAAGAACGCGGCGCGTCGGGCGAAACTCCGGCAGCGCGTGCGGCCAATGCACGCGAAGCCGCGCAGTCGGCTGCCGAACAGGCCATCGAGGAAGATCCCCTGGTGCAGTCGCTCAAGCGCGAATTCGGCGCGCGTGTGGTGCCCCAGTCGATCAAACCGTTTGAAAACTGAAAGAGATAGCGGAGTCAAATCATGAGAGGACAGATCGGTCAGCTGATGCAGCAGGCCCAGCGCATGCAGGAAGAAATGAAGCGTGCGCAGGAAGAGATCGCCAAGCTGGAAGTCACTGGCAGTGCCGGCGGTGGTCTCGTCACTGTTGTCATGACGGGGGTGCACGAGGTTCGCCGCGTACAGATCGACCGCAAGCTTTTCGCTGATGACCCGGAGATGGCAGAGGATCTGGTCGCCGCCGCGGTCAACGACGCAGTCAACAAGGTGGCGGACGTCAGCAAGAACAAGCTCGGCGGCGTGACTTCCGGCTTGAATCTTCCGCCCGGCTTCAAGATGCCATTCTGAGGCACTTCTGTAGGGCGCACTTGGTGTGCGATTTCCTGATGGGGCGGAGATGCCGTTGCACTACAGAGGCGTAAGCCGCTAATGAAAGCCACGATGCACCTCCCCGCTTGTGCGCAGGGTGCGCTCCTACAGTGATATTCGATTCATGAGCAAGCTTCTTACTGATCTCGTCGAAGCATTGCGCTGCCTACCCGGCGTGGGTGGCAAGAGCGCGCAGCGCATGGCCTTCCATTTGCTCGAACGCGACCGCGAGCGTGGGCAACGCCTGGCGGTAGTGCTGGCTCAGGCCATGCGTGAGATCGGGAATTGCTCGCGCTGCCGCAACTTCAGTGAAACGCCGGTATGCGCGTTGTGTTCTGGCAGCAGCCGTGATCGCCATGTGCTGTGCGTGGTGGAGTCACCGACGGATCTGGCGGCCATCGAGCAGGCCACTGGATATCGTGGCCAGTACTTCGTGTTGCTGGGGCGCCTGTCACCGCTGGATGGGTTGGGCCCCGAAGAGCTGGGTCTCGATCAACTGGTTGAGCGATTGGGTGAAGGCGAGATCGAGGAAATGATCATCGCCACCAATCCCACCGTGGAAGGCGAGGCGACTGCGCACTATCTCGCGCAACTTGCGCGTGCGGCCAACGTGCGTCCGACCCGGCTGGCGCACGGCGTGCCCCTGGGCGGTGAGTTGGAGTACGTCGATCGCGGCACGTTGGCCCACGCTTTCGGCAGTCGACAGTCAGTGGATTGACGCAATGGAGCCGATCCTGACCTTCGAGATTCCCGGTAACGAGGAGTACCGCACGCTGCGTGCGGCGGCCGGCCTCAGCGTGATGTCCGAGCAGGGCGCGGCGGTGGGCCTTCCTGCAAGCTGGAGCGCTGTTTGCGTGCGCTTTGACGGCGCGCTGGTTGGCATGGGGCGTGTGGTGGGCGACGGCGGCCTGTTCCTATTCGTGGTCGACATCGCGGTGGTGCCTGCCTGGCAAGGCAAGGGCCTTGGTCGGCGCATCATGCAGGCCTTGATGGACGATCTGCATGCGCGTGCGCCGGTGCGCACCATGGTCGCGCTGATCGCCGACGGCACAGCGCACGAGCTTTACGCGAAATTTGGATTCAAGCTCGTGGCACCGGGTGCACAGGGTATGCTGCTGCGTCTGACATAACGGTTGAGGAATCAGTCATGGGCGACACCATCTTCGGCAAGATCATCCGACGGGAAATTCCCGCTGACATCGTTTATGAAGACGATGACGTGCTGGCGTTCCGCGACCTCAATCCGCAAGCGCCGGTGCACGTGCTGTTTGTTCCGAAGAAGCCCATTGCGACGCTTGATGGCGCGACCGCTGGCGACGCGGAATTGCTCGGCAAGTTGCAGCTTGCGGCGGCTGCCTATGCACGGCGCGAGGGTCTAGCCGATCAGGGTTATCGCACGGTGATCAATTGCAACGAGCACGGCGGGCAGACCGTGTTTCATCTGCACCTGCACCTGTTGGCTGGTCGTCAGATGCACTGGCCGCCCGGCTGAGCACTGAACGGCACACGGCACGAACACGATAAAAAAACGCCGGCTTTCGCCGGCGTTTTTTCATGATCGATCAGCGGCGCGACGGAGGCGGGCGGACGATCACGCGAGTCGGGTAGTAACCACCCCAGGCACCCCAACCACCCCACGGGCCCCACGGCCCCCAGCCTGGACCCCAATACGGGCCCCAGTAGGGGTCGTACCAGCCCGGCCCGTAGTTCACCGCGACGCGCTTGGGCCACAGGTAAACGACGTTGGCTTCCACGCGCGGATAGGCGTAGTTGTAATCGCCAATTTTCTCCGACATGTTGCCCTGGATGACACCAACCACCGTGATGTCGCGGCCACGGGTGAACACTTCCGGGTCATAGAAGCCAGCGCGGCAGGCTACAAAGCGGCCCTGCGTTTCACTGTCGCTGCTCCCTTCTTTCGGACGGGCCTGGTCATCCAGCGGACGCTGGAGCACGTAGAAGCAGGTTTCCTGGGGGCCCGGTTCGGTCTTGATGATCTGGCCGCCCCAGCGGACTTGGGCGCCGCTTGCTCCGTTGCTTTCCTGCTGTGCGGAAACGGACGTGACCTGGGTGTACGTGCCCTGCAGCGGTTGCGGCACCGTTGCGCAGGCCGCCAGCGTGGCCACCGCGGTCGCGAGAATCAACGGCTTGTACATGGACATGACGCTTTTCTCCATCGTTTTGGTGGATGCGATGCATCCACGGTTCACTGTCATTTGAACACGCGACGCGGCCGAAAGTCCCGCGTGGCCTGTCGAAAGTTTTTTAGCAGGTCAGTTGGCGGTTCGTCGTGTGCATAGCGCAGTTCGAGATATGTCCTCATCAATTGCTCCAGCTCGGCGCGCTGGTTGGGGAGGGCCCGCGCGGCGCGGCTGAGGTAATGCTGCGGTCCTTCGCTGCGTCGGCGGGCCACGCCTGCCGCAGCCAGTCGTTTCTCCAGCAACTGCATCGCCGCGCGCGCTTGATCCCTGTCAGGGCGCTTCCACAGCGCCCACCACAGGCCAAGCATCGCAAGCAGCGAACCACCGATGGCGAGCACCAACCCCAACATGCCCACGCTGGGGTCGCGCACTCCAAACGGCGTCAACAGCCCGTGTTGTCGAAGCGAGTTGAAACCGATAACGCCTTGGTTCCACCACTGGTTGACGATATCCCATCGATTACGCCATCCCAGCCACCAATGATTGGGCGACCAGTCAGCTGTCGCGGCATTGGCTGCCGCGGATCCCTGACTGATGCGCGTGGGGCGCACGGCGGCCGTAGGATCAAGGCGTACCCAGCCACGCTGTGGCAGCCAGACTTCGCTCCAGGCATGGGCGTCGGCCTGGCGCACGAGCAGATAGTTGCCCATGGTGTTCCAGTAGCCGCCCTGGTAGCCGGTCACCACTCGCGCTGGAATGCCTGCGGCGCGCATGAGCACGGTGAAAGAAGATGCATAGTGTTCGCAAAACCCTTCGTGTGTGCCGAACAGGAAGTCATCGACGGCGTTGGTACCCAGCGGGGCAGGGGCAAGCGTGTAGCTGAAGCCGCCGTCGTGGAACAGGCCCATGGCCGCCTGGATGATGGCCGCGTCGTTGCTGCCGTACTGAGTTCGCCAGCGTGCGCCGAGTGCGCGGGCGCGTGGATCAAATCCTGCCGGCAATTGCAGGGCATTGCTTCGATCACGATCGCTCAGCTGCGTTTGCAGGTGATAGCCGGGCGCCGAGCCGAGCCGATAGGTGACGGGGTCGTTGACGGGGTTGTCGGCGCGCAGTTCCCGATCCGGACCTAGCTGCGCGTTGGCTGTCGCCTCGACAGGGATGTCCAGGGCAGGCAATACGCGTTGGCCTGTTGCTTCGAGGCTGACGGTGTAGTGGATGACAGGACCGTGCTCTTCGGCGGCGGTCGTACCTGCGCGCGGCAATGAGCGCCAGGTGCGGCCGTCGTAGTTTCCCAGCACGTAGGCGCGGAAGTAACGCTGCTCGTTGGGCGGCGGGGTGCCTTCGAACGTCACGCGCATGGCGGGACGATCGTCCAACAACACTTCCCCGAAATTGCCAGGCGACATATCTGGACTCAGGCCCGGACGCGACTGCGCTGCATTGGGGGCGCCCCACAGTGGCGAGCTCAGGCGTGGCAAGAAGAGGAATGCGACCAGCGCCAGCGGCAAGGACGCACCCAGCAGGCCCAGGGCAGGCAGCAAATCGCGTGGCAGCGTGGTGGATTTAGGGTGTGCAGGCTCAAGTGCTCGCAGGGTAGCGATGGCAGGCAAGAGGCCAAGTGCTACCAGCGAGGTAGCGACCAGACTCTGGTCGAACAGCAGAGCAGACATCAGGGCGAAGCAGGCGAATGCGGTGCCGACGCGAGCGTCTCTTGCTGTTTCCGTTTCCAGCAGCTTCAGGACCATGAGGCCGGCGACCAACGCGGCTCCCGGCTCACGCCCAAACAGGGTGTCGTAGTGAAACACCACGGCGCCCACCAGCAGCGCCACCAGCGGAAGCTTGAGATAGGACGGCGCGTGCCCCATGCGCTGGTGACGTTGCCGCCAACGCAGCCATAGCGTGGCCGCCAAGGGCAGCGTCAGCCACCAGGGAATGTGCGGCGCGTGCACGCCGAGCACCACAACGATGGTGATGCAGAGCAGGTCGAAGGGACGCTGTTCAAGTGGAGGCTGCGACTTGCGACGAAACAGCGGCCAGCGAATCACGGCAGGCGCGCCAACGCATTCATGCAATGCGCATAGTGACTACGGCCATGGCCAAGGCTGATATCTTCGCTGGGTAGCCACAAGCTGGTTGGGCGGCCAACCGCCTCGGCTTCGCCAAGCCAGCGCGCCAGTCGTTCGATGCGCATCTCGGGAACCAGTTGGGAAAGTTGCCGCCAATCGAGCAGCCATTCCTCTTGGGCTTCAGGTTGTTCGAAGTCCTTCACGAGCAGGCTCTCGTGGCGCGCGCTGTGTTTCCAGGCGATGTGTCGCTGAGGATCACCCGCCCGGTACGCGCGCAAGGCGGCAATGTCCTCACCATGATGCAATCGTTGCTGCTTGCCATCCTGGGCGGGCATGGCAGGGGGCGGGCCGCCGGTTTCAGGGTGCGGCCACACCAGTACGGACTGGTCCGGATGGATCCAGCTCCACGCATGGAACAGGCCCAGTGGCCAGTTGCTCCAGAGTTTGATGCGCGGCAAGGGCTGCCAGCCGCGATGTTCGGTGGGCAAGTTCATCGAGACCACGACTTCACCTTGCGCCGTCACGGCAAAGGCTTCGATCTGACCGTCCATTTCCGCATGGATGGACGCGTGCGCATGGTCTCCGCCAGCGAAGACCAGTTGCAGCACCATGGGCTCGCCGGCAATCGCGTGTCCGTGCCGCACATTGGTCAAGCGCAATCCGTTGAGGCTACGGAATGCCACCAGCATGCTTGCCGACGCGGATGCACCGAGCATGCAGGTCAGCATCAAGGCGGCATTGTTGGAGTAGTTGAGCGCACCGGTCAGCATGATCAGCAGCAGCACAGTGAATGCGCCGCCGAAGGCGGTAGGTACGATGTAGATGCGCCGCTGGTGCAGCAGGATCGGAAGACTTTCCGGGCGTCGATAGCGCGTGAGTGCCGGCAGGCGTCGTTCCGCCCAGTGCCGGAAGCGGCGAAGCGCTTCTTGCATCAATCCACCGCGACGTCGGCGAGCAGGCTGCGGGCAAGGCTGTCGCCGCTTGCGCCGCGCGTGGTGACCAAGCGGTGGGCGGCCAGCGGTACAAACAGGGCCTGGATGTCTTCCGGCAAGACATGTTGGCGGCCGCTCAGCAGCGCCCACGCGCGCGCAGCGCTGAGCAGCGCGAGGCCGGCGCGTGGCGAGAGGCCTACGCGTACATCCGCGTGGCGGCGGCTCGCCGCCAGCAGGGCTTGCAGGTAATCGAGCAAGGCGGAGCTGGCGGTGACCGATTGCGCCTGACGCGCCAGCGCTGCCAATCCGGCGGCATCCAGTTGCGGCGTGAGTTGCGCAAGCAGATCGCGTCGGTCGCTACCCGTGAGCAGGGCGCGTTCGGCGGCGGCATCCGGGTAGTCGAGCGAGACACGCAGCATGAAGCGATCGAGCTGCGAGTCGGGCAGGGGAAACGTGCCGGCAAGATCCAACGGATTCTGGGTGGCGACGACAAAGAAGGGTTGCGACAGCGTGTGCGTCTGGCCGTCCACCGTCACCTGGCCTTCCGCCATGGACTCCAACAGCGCACTCTGTGTTTTTGGCGTGGCGCGGTTGATTTCGTCGGCGAGCAGCAGACCGGTGAAGATCGGGCCGGGGTGGAAGCGGAACTGCCCCGTCTCGCGCTCGTAGACGCTGACGCCGATAATATCCGACGGCAGCAGGTCGCTGGTGAATTGCACGCGCTGGAAATCCAGTGCGAAGCTGGCGGCCAAGGCGTGTGCCAGTGTGGTCTTGCCAACGCCCGGTACGTCCTCCAACAGAAGATGGCCGCCCGCCAACAGGCAGGCAAAGGCCAATTTGACCTGGCGTGGTTTGCCCAACAACACGCGATTGACCTGGGCCATGGCGGCATCCAGGCGCGTGCGTAGAGATTCATCGTGCAGCGGAGTAATGGCGGACATGGGCATGTGGCAGCGGCGAGGGGTGGGGCAAGGCGGGACGCATGCGTGACCCTCGCAGTGTAGCCGTGGGTCTTTGGCGCTGGCGAGCCATCTTCGTGATCGCCTTCGCGATCCTTTGCGTGGCCAAGCTGATGCTTGCCGCAACGCTGTCGCCGTTTGGTGACGAGGCATTCTATTGGCAGGAGAGCCGGCACCTCGCCTGGGGTTACAGCGATCTGCCACCACTGACGGCGCTGCTGATCCGTCTTGGTGAAAGCGTGGCGGGTCACAGTGTGCTGGGAATGCGCTGGCCTTTCCTTTTGATCGGTAGCGCCTTGCCATGGCTGGTCCGTTGCTTCGCCCGCGAAGCGTTCGATGAGCGTACGGGTTGGCAGGCGGCCCTGCTTTGCCTTGCCTTGCCACTCGGAGGCAGCCTGGGTGTGTTGGCATTGCCGGACGTGCCGCTCACCGTGGCGATCATGGGGGCGCTAGTGGCGTTGATGCGTGCGCTGCATCGTGAGCGCATCGTGGATTGGCTGCTGCTTGGCCTGGCGTTGGCCGTGTGCTGGCTAACCCATTATCGCGCGGCGATGGTCATGCTCGCGGGACTGCTGTTTTGCATGCTGACATCGCGCGGACGCGCGCAATGGCGGCGTCCCGGCCTGTGGCTCGCTTTGGGTGTGGCGACACTGGGCCTGATCCCTCTGGTGATTTCCAACTGGCAGCAACATGGTGCGGGTGTTCTGTTCCAGGCGGTGGGGCGCAACCCGTGGAGCTTTCACGCCGACGCGCTGGTGCAGCCTTTGGAACAAGCCGTGGCGTGCACGCCCTTGCTGTACGCGCTGTTGCTTTGGGCCGCATGGCGCTGTTGGTCCCTCCGTCGGGACGGACAGCCTTGGGACCTGATCGCCATCGTCTCCGGTAGCTTCATCGTTGGCTACTTCGTGCTTGGTTTGTTCGCGGACGATTTGCGGTTTCGCGCACATTGGCCTTTGCCCGGATATCTACCGCTGTTAGCGGCGCTCCCGGTGCTGGTGCGCGAGCGAATGCCGTGGCGTCGCGGTTGGCTGGTGGCTGCTTTTGCACTCGCCGTGGCAGGCCAGTTGCTTGGATTTGCGTATCTTGGACTGGCGGCCAGCGACGATGGTGCGCGTGTGCTCGCCGGTTTCAAGGCGTTTCCCGCGCGCTTCGTGGGCTGGCGTGAGAGCGGTGATACGGCGCGGCGGTTGCTCATCGAGCATCCCAGCGTAATGGTGGCGGACAACTTCATGCTCGCCGCCGAGATCGATTTCCAACTGGATGGCCGCGTACCGGTTTATACGCTGGATAGTCCGCTCAACGTCAAACATGGTCGTGCGCCGCAATTGGCCATCTGGCAGCGTGACGAGACAGCGCTACGGCAGCGGCATGCGGGCGAGCCGATGTTGCTCGCCGTGGACGAAAAAGCGTTGCGCGTGCATGAGCGCAGGAATTGGCTTGGCGCGCTATGCGGTCGCATCGACGCCGTCACGCCCTTGGCGCGACTGGACCTGTTCGACGGTCGCCGGCGCATCGCCTTCTATGCAGGGCAGGTGCCCACCATCGCGCCGCTTGCCGGGGGGAGTGATGATTGCCTCATTTGGCGTCGAGCCGTAGAGGCGGAAGCCGCGCACTGAGCTTGGTCAGGGCAGAGAGATGCCCGCTTCCCGCAACATCCGGGTGAGTGCGATCAACGGCAGGCCGATCAGTGCGGAAGGATCCTCGTTGTCGATTCGTTCGAACAGGGCGATGCCCAAACCTTCGCACTTGAAGCTGCCTGCGCAATCCAGCGGCTGCTCCCGTTCGATATAGCGATCGATCTCTTGCGCGCTCAGGCTGCGGAACATGACCACCGTGTGATCGACGTGCACGCGATCCTGTCCAGTGCGAGTGTCATGTAGGCACAGTGCCGTATGGAAGTGCACTTCGCGGCCGGAGCTGGCGGCTAGCTGCGCGTGAGCGCGCTCCCGTGTTCCAGGCTTGTCCAGCACTGTGCCGGCCAATTCGGCGACTTGGTCCGAGCCAATGACCAGGGCGTCATCCAGGCCTTCCGCTGCCGCGCGGGCTTTGGCAATGGCCAGTCGCAGAGCGCGATCGCTTGGTGTTTCTTGGGGAAGCGGCGCTTCGTCCGTGCCGGGTGCCCGCTGTTCGAATTCGGCATAGACGCGGCGAAGTAGCTCGGCCCGATAACGCGAGGTGGAGCCCAGAACCAGGGTAGGCAAGCTCACGCGTCATGCTCCCGGCGCAGGTGTTCGCGCATGGCGCTGTCCAGATCGTGCTGGGCGCGGTCCAGGGCGGCCAGCAAGGGGCGGAGGCGGTCTCGTGTATCATTCATTGACGAGACGGCGTCGTCCAGTTCGTTCTGGGCGGCTCGTGGAGCCTTGTCGCGGATCCATATACGTTGCTGCAGAAGGGAGCGCAGCCCCGCATCGATCGCGTGCCTGGCCTCCTGCTCGCTGCTGGCGGGGAGGTCTGGGTTGAGCGACATCACCGCATGAGCCTGCTGGAGCCCAGCTCGGCAGGTCTTGAGGTCGCCCTCAAGTTTGTCGGCCAGTTCCAACAGCTGATGCAGGCTGGTGGCCCGGCGATCGGCGCGTCGCCGATAAGCGATCGTTGCACCGACCAGGGCTGCCGCAAGGACTGCCAAGGCGGTAAGGCCAAGGATCAGGTAGGCATTCACGGAGGGCTGGCTCGCAAAAAGAATGTCCGAAGTCTGCCGTACCGACGTCGTTCAGGCAAAATGGTGGCCCAGGGTTGTCGCAGTGCTGCTAACCCGTTGACTTCAACACGTTGTAATCCTATGATTTCGCGTCTATGTCCGTGACACTGCCAGAGTCCGTGGACGCTTGGCGCATGGTCTCGGCGCGGCGTTCGTTCCAGGGGGAATTGCCCGTGGTCGCCATGAAGCGACTGGGCGAGGCCCTGGCCGGTACGGAAGGAACAGCGCAATACGAGCTGGATTTTGGTCGGGACGAGTTTGGTACGGCGTACCTCGATGTCCGAGTCCAGGTTCCGCTCACGCTGACTTGCCAGCGCTCCTTGGAGCCGTTTGTACTGCCTGTGACGGTCAACAGCCGGCTCGGGTTGATCCGCTCCGAGCGCGAAGAAGCGGCCTTGCCGCCGGATGTCGAGCCGCTGCTGATCGCTGATGACGCCAAGCTGAGTTTGCTGGACGTCATCGAAGACGAATTGTTGTTGGCGTTGCCGCTGATCCCCATCAATCCGGACAGCACGCTGCCAGAAGAAGTAGTAGGTCCCGAGCCGGAGGAATCTTCCAGTGAGGGGCGTCCCGATAACCCGTTCGCGGTTTTGCGCGAACTCAAGAAACATTGATTTAGCTGGAGACTCGCCATGGCCGTTGCCAAGAGCCGCAAGACCCCGTCCACCCGCGGCATGCGTCGTTCGCACGATGCGCTGAAGACCGTGCAGCTGGCCACCGATCCGACCAGTGGCGAGGTGCACCTGCGCCATCACGTCACCAAGGATGGCTACTACCGCGGTAAGAAGGTCATCGACACCAATACCTCGGTGGTCGAAGAGGATTGATCGTTCCCGCAAGGGATACGGTTCCGCATGGCGGCGCGATTTCGCGCCGCTTTGCGTTTATGCGATCACCCACGTAACGTTGGCGGTTTGGAAGCCGGTCCAGGTCCGTTTCAGAGCTGTTCCGTCCCAACCCGTCGCATGGAAAGTTAATGGCCCAGATCTATGCCCGCATCACCGGCACCGGCAGCGCGCTGCCCGAGCGTGTGGTGACCAACGCCGATCTCGAGAAGATCGTCGAGACCAGTGACGAATGGATTCGCTCCCGTACCGGCATTCAGCGCCGCCATATTGCCGCTGATGGCCAGACCACCGGCGATCTCGCCACCGAAGCCGCGGAGCGCGCCCTCGAGGCCGCCGGCGTCAAGGCATCCGAGCTTGACCTGATCGTGCTGGGCACGACCACGCCCGATATCATTTTCCCGTCCACTGCTTGCCTCGTTCAGCATCGCCTGGGCGCCAACGGTTGCGCGGCATTTGACGTCAATGCGGCTTGCTCGGGCTTCGTTTATGCCCTGGGCATCGCCGATAAGTTCATCCGTAGCGGCCAGTCCAAAAAGGTGCTGGTGATCGGCGCGGAAACGCTGACCCGTATGATCGACTGGAACGAGCGCGAGACCTGCGTGTTGTTCGGCGACGGCGCGGGTGCTGTGGTGCTGGAGGCCTCGGAAGAGCCTGGCATCTACGCCACGCTGTTGCACGCCGATGGCGGCTTCAAGCACCTGTTGTACAACCCGGTTGGCGTGTCCGCAGGCTTCAAGGACGAGCCGAATCATGGTGTGCGCATCAACATGTCCGGTCGCGAAGTGTTCAAGGTCGCGGTGAAAACGCTGGACTCGCTGGTTGACGAGACGCTGCAGGCGGCTGGTATGGAGGCCTCGCAGATCGACTGGCTGATTCCGCACCAAGCAAACCTGCGCATCATCGAGGCGACGGCCAAGCGCCTGAACATGCCGATGGAGCAGGTCATCGTGACTGTGCAGGAGCATGCCAATACGTCGTCAGGTTCGGTGCCGCTGGCATTGGATTACGCCGTTCGCACGGGCAAGGTGCAGCGTGGTCAGAACTTGCTGCTGGAAGCCTTCGGTGGCGGCTTTACCTGGGCGTCGGCGCTGCTGCGTTACTGATCGCAGCGCGTCTGGTGCTGAAAGATGCCGCCCAAAAGGCGGCATCTTTTTTGTTCGTCGTTCCAGCGTACCCACAACAGGGGCAAGGACCGGGGGCTTCACAAGAGCGAAGCTGGTCATCCGGCGGCGGTTACGCAAGGTTTTCGCAGATCAGTCAGTGCCTCCCGGCAATCGGTCATTGTCGCCCCCCGGATTCCGGCATGTGCCGGAATGGCGCGCGAAAACTGCGGCTTCCGTCGCCTCAGGCGGCGAGTTGAGCCTCATTTCCAACCGAATACAGCTGCGTATGGCGCGCAATGCTGGCACCATTCCGTTTTTGGTTTTCGGGCACCCCCTTATCCATGACGCATATTGCCGCCAACCTCGCTTTTGTTTTCCCGGGCCAGGGTTCGCAATCCATTGGCATGCAGGCCGAGCTGGCTGGCGTGCATCCGGAAGTGAAGGCCACGTTCGACGAAGCTTCGCAGGGCGCGGGTGTCGACTTGTGGGCGCTTAGCCAGCATGGGCCGGAAGAGGATCTCAATCGCACGGAAAATACGCAGCCGGCGCTGCTGGCCGGTAGCGTGGCCGTGTGGCGTGTATGGCAGAAGCTGGGTGGTGTGCAGCCGGCACAGATGTCCGGCCACAGCCTTGGCGAATACAGTGCGCTGGTGTGCGCGGGTGCCTTGTCGCTGCATGATGCGGCCGCACTGGTGGCTGAGCGTGGTCGTCTGATGCAGGCCGCCGTACCGCCGGGCGTGGGCGCCATGGCCGCTATCCTGGGTGGTGACGATGCACAGATCGCCGCCGTGTGCGAAGAGGTGGCACAGGGGCAGGTCGTGTCGCCAGCCAACTTCAATTCCCCAGGTCAGCTCGTTATCGCGGGCAATGCAGAGGCAGTGGATCGAGCGCTTGCCAAGCTGGCGGAGCAGGGCGTTAAAAAAGCTATCAAGCTGGCCGTCTCGGTGCCTTCGCACTGTGCGCTGATGCGCGATGCGGCGGATCGTCTGGGCGAGCGCATGGCTTCCATCCAGTGGTCGTTGCCGATCATCCCTGTTGTGCAGAACGCTGAGGCTCGCGCCTACGGCACGCTGGACGATATTCGCGGTGCGCTGCAGCGCCAGCTGTACCTGCCAGTGCGCTGGACGGAATGCGTGCAGGCGTTGGTCGCAGGCGGTGCGACGCGCATGGCTGAAGCTGGCCCGGGCAAGGTGCTCTCCGGCCTGATCAAGCGCATCGACAAGAGCGTCGAGGCTCGCGCCATCGGTACGCCGGTGGAGTTGGATGCCGCCCGTACTGAATGGGCGTAAGGCGTCAAACGAATTCAAGCGGATTGGACCGATTGACGTCCAGCCATCCAAAGGGAAATACAGATGAGCAAGATTCTGCAAGGTGAGATCGCCCTCGTCACGGGCGCTAGCCGCGGCATCGGTGCCGCCATTGCCGACGAGCTGGCTGAACTCGGCGCCACCGTCATCGGTACCGCCACCAGCGAAAGCGGTGCTGCGGCGATTGGCGAGCGTCTTGCTGCGCACGGCGGCCATGGCCGCGTACTCAACGTGACCGAAGCAACGTCTATCGAGACCCTGATCGACGGCATCGCCAAGGAATTCGGCCCGGTGTCGATCCTGGTCAACAACGCCGGCATCACGCGCGACCAGCTCCTGATGCGCATGCGCGACGAAGATTGGCAAGCCATCCTCGATACTAACCTCACGTCCGTGTATCGCGCCTCCAAGGCGGTCATGCGCGGCATGATGAAGGCGCGCAAGGGGCGCATCATTTCGATCGCTTCGGTCGTTGGTGTCACTGGTAATCCGGGGCAGGCCAACTACGCGGCGGCCAAGGCCGGCATCATTGCGTTCTCCAAGTCGCTGGCGCGCGAGATCGGTTCGCGAGGCATCACCGTGAATGTGGTGGCGCCGGGCTTCATCGATACCGACATGACACGTGCGCTTCCCGAAGATGCACGCCAGGCGCTGTTGGGCCAGATCGCCCTGGGTCATCTGGGCCAGGCGTCCGATATCGCGAAGGCGGTGGCCTTCCTGGCGTCTCCGTCCGCCGCTTACATCACGGGCGAGACCCTGCATGTCAATGGCGGCATGTACATGCCGTAAGGCGTGAAGAAAGGGTGCCAAACCCTTCTTCTGTCCTTCATTGTTTGAAACGGCCGGGCCGTCTCCAGTACCGCTGGAGGGGTGCCCGGTGCGCCGGCACGGGCCGGCTTAACAAGGAGTTGTCGCAAGCTCCATCGTTTTAGGCGACAATTGCTTCTTTCGCGCCGGTCCCGTGGCCTGCGTTTAACGACAGCTGGCGGATCATGGCGGCCTTGCGGCTTAGCCACTACAATCCGCCGGCCATATGCCGGCCACAGGCCGGTGTTGACAGGTAACTACTCCTTGGGAGGTATTGGCAACATGAGCACCATCGAAGAGCGCGTCAAGAAAATCGTCATCGAGCAGCTGGGCGTGAAGGAAGAGGAAGTCACGGCGAACGCTTCGTTCGTGGACGATCTGGGCGCTGATTCGCTGGACACCGTCGAACTGGTGATGGCTCTCGAGGAAGAGTTCGAGACCGAAATTCCGGACGAAGAAGCCGAAAAGATCACCACGGTGCAGCAGGCTGTCGATTACATCAAGGCCCACACCAAGGAGTGATCGCTCCGGCGGCCGATGCATCCACTGATGCGTCAGTCCATAGCGATACCGGAAGCTGCGCCACATTGGCGCAGTTTTCGTTTCTGCATTTTGCAACGTCCGATCCCGTATGGTGCGCACGGCGTGCCACGCGGTACGGATGACGTGGCCGCGGAAGACGCAGACCGCCTGTCGCCAACGACAGCGCCACGGAAACTCGAGGGAAGATCAGCATGAGCAAACGACGTGTGGTTGTAACCGGCCTCGGCATTATTTCGCCGGTCGGCAACGATATCGCGACCGCCTGGGACAACATTCTCAAAGGCGTGAGCGGCATTGGCGCGGTTACCCATTTCGACGCTACCGCCTATGCCACGCGCATCGCCGGTCAGGTACGTGATTTCGACCCGGCGCAGTGGATTGCCCCGAAAGAGATCAAGAAGATGGATCCGTTCATCCATTACGGCATCGCCGCGGGCACGCAAGCCCTGCGTGATTCCGGCCTGGAAGTGACGGAAGCGAACGCGCCGCGCATTGGCGTGGCCGTGGCGGCCGGTATCGGCGGCCTGCATACCATCGAGCACACATCGATCGAACTGCACGACAAGGGCCCGCGGCGCGTGTCGCCGTTCTTCGTGCCGTCTTCGATCATCAACATGGTTTCCGGCCACCTGTCGATCATGAACGGCCTGAAGGGCCCGAATATCGCCTGCGTGACCGCGTGCACCACGGGCACGCACAACATTGGCCTGGCTGCGCGCATGATTCAGTACGGCGATGCCGACGTGATGATTGCCGGTGGTGCCGAGTTCGCCACCACGGGTACGGCAATGGCGGGCTTCTGCTCGGCCAAGGCCATGTCCACCCGCAACGACGAGCCGACCAAGGCCAGCCGTCCGTGGGACAAGGATCGTGATGGCTTCGTGCTGTCCGACGGCGCTGGCGTGCTGGTGCTGGAAGAGTATGAACATGCCAAAGCGCGCGGCGCGAAGATCTACGCCGAACTCGTCGGCTTCGGCATGAGTGGCGATGCGTACCACATCACTGCGCCCAGCGAGGGCGGTGAGGGTGCGGCGCGCAGCATGGACACGGCACTGAAAGACGGTCACCTCAACCCGACCGACGTGCAGTACGTCAACGCACACGGTACCTCGACGCCACTGGGTGATCTGGGCGAAGTGCTGGCCGCCAAGCGCGTGTTCGGCGATCACGCCTACAAGCTGGCCATGAGCTCGACCAAGTCGGCAACCGGTCACTTGCTGGGTGCGGCGGGCGGTGTGGAAGCGATCTTCACCATCCTCGCGCTGCGCGACCAGGTGATGCCGCCGACGATCAACCTTGACGAGCCGGGCGAAGGGTGCGATCTCGATTTCGTGCCGCACACTGCACGTGAGGCCAAGTTCGACGTGGCTATCTCCAACTCGTTCGGCTTTGGTGGCACCAACGGTACGCTCGCATTCCGTCGCGTGTGACCTCGTTCCATCGACGTACCTTGCACGGCCGGCGCGATCTGCTCGCGCCGGCCGCTGCGTTTCCGGGGCGCTATCCGGGGCTGTTGCAGAGCGTGACCCATGGCACGCCGCAGTCGCGTTACGACATCCTGTTTGCGTTTCCTCAGGAGTCGCTGACCCTGTTTGCCGATGGCCGGCTTGAGGACGGACAGGGTCGCCCGCAACAAGGTCGTTTTCTCGATGCGCTCGACGATGCGTGGCGCGCAGAGCGCCTGCCTCGCGATGCCTCAAGCGATCTGCCGTTCCATGGTGGATGGTTGTTGCTGCTGGCTTATGAGCTGGTTGGCGAGATCGAGACGCGCCTGCGTCTTCGTCCCTCTGATCCGTTGCCGACCGCGGTGGCGTTGCGTTGTCCGGCGGCCGTGATCGTTGATCATGCCCGCGGATGCACGGTGCTGGTCGCCGAGACTGCGCATCGTGATTTGCTCGATGCGCTGGAGGCCGATCTCGACGCACCGATTGATGTGCCCGCCTTGCCTGCGCCGGATGGCTGCGGAGAAGACGATCCCGCGCTGTTCCTCGAGGGTGTGGCCCGCATTCATGAGCATCTGCATGCGGGCGATATCTTCCAGGTGAATCTCTCGCGGGCATGGCATGCGCATTACGCGATGCCGCCTAGTCCGGCCCAGTTGTATCAATCACTGCGGCAAGCCAATCCCGCGCCGTTCGCCGGCCTGTTCCAGCAGCCCGGATGGGCGGTGGTGAGCTCGTCGCCCGAACGCTTGGTGGAAGTGCGCGGCGGTCTGGCGCAAACGCGCCCGATTGCGGGCACGCGTCCGCGCACGCCGGGTGACGACGATGTCGCGCGTATCCGCGAACTCAGCACGCATCCGAAGGAGCGAGCCGAGCACGTCATGCTGATCGATCTGGAGCGCAACGACCTCGGGCGCGTCTGTGAGCCGGGGACGGTCGAAGTCAACGAGCTGATGGTGGTCGAGAGTTACGCGCACGTGCATCACATTGTCTCGAACGTGCGCGGCCGCCTGCGCGACGATGTGACGCCAGGCGAGGTCATCGCGGCTACGTTCCCCGGGGGCACCATCACGGGGTGCCCCAAGGTTCGTTGTATGGAGATCATCGCCGCGCTGGAGCACGCGCCGCGTGGCGCGTATACGGGGGCGATGGGTTATCTGGATCGCAATGGCGATCTTGATCTGAATATCCTCATTCGTACCTTCACGCTGATGGGCTCGGACGTCACCTTGCGCGCAGGCGCTGGCATCGTGGCCGACTCCGTGGCAGAGAAAGAGTTGGATGAAACGCGTGCCAAGGCACGCGGCTTGCTCCGTGCGCTGGGAGTGCAGGATTGATGGCTGGCCGCGTGCTGGTCAACGGCGTATCGGCGACCACGGTTTCCGTATTCGACCGTGGGTTGTCCTATGGGGATGGCCTGTTTGAAACGATTCGTTTCGTGCAAGGCGCGGCACCGCTATGGCTGCGCCACATGGAGCGCCTGGGTGACGGTTGCCGCCGTTTGCGGTTGCCGCCGCCCGATGTTGCGACGCTGTTGAGCGAGGCTGGGATCGTCGCCAAGGGCATGGACCAGGCGGTGGTGCGGATCACCATCACGCGTGGCATGGGCGAGCGTGGCTATGCGCCACCGTCTTCGCCCGTGGCAACCCGCATCGTCGCTGGATTCGAAGCACCAGGCATGAGTGGTGACGTGTACACCTCCGGGCTGCGCGCGCGCTGGTGTGAAACGCGGTTGGCTCCCCAGCCATTGCTAGCGGGCTTGAAGCATCTCAACCGGTTGGAGCAGGTGCTGGCGCGTGCTGAATGGTCGGATCCCTCGGTGGGTGAGGGCTTGGTATGCGATATCGATGGCCACGTGATTTCCGGCACCATGACCAACCTGTTCGCCGTGCTTGACGACCACCTCGTGACGCCGGCGCTGGATCGCTGCGGTGTTGCAGGGGTGGCCCGGGCCGAAATCCTGGCGACCGTGCCGGATGCGCGTGTCATACCGCTGTGCCCGGAGGATATTGAAGGGGCCAGTGAGGTCTTCCTCAGTTCGAGCGTCCGGGGCATTCTGCCGGTTCAGGCCGTGGGCGATACCGTGTATGGTCCCGGCCCGGTGATCCGCGCTTTGCAACAGCATTGGCGCGGCCTGGGTTTCCCGATGGAGCAGGCATGAGTCGATACAAGATGCAGGGGCGGGCGTTCTGGCGTGTCCTGATCGTGTTGGTATTGCTGGCGGTGGCTGGCGGCCTCGTCTACGGCTGGATGGATTACCAGCGATTCGCTGGCGCACCGTTGACGGTATCGGCGCAAACCCCGGGCATCGACGTAGCCAAGGGCAGCAACTTGCGTGACGTGGTCGGCCAGTTGCACGAGCAGCATGTGACGAACACCGGGCCGCTGTACTGGCGCTTGCTGGCCGAGCAGCTGCGTGTCGCGGGCCGCCTGCATGCGGGCGAATACGCTCTGACCAGTGGCATGACGCCGCGCGACTTGTTGCTCAACATGGCGGCGGGCAAGGTCGTGCAGCGCAACTTCACCATTGTCGATGGCTGGAATTTTCGCGATCTGCGCCAGGCGTTGGCCAAGGCCGACAAACTTCGGCAGGACGACGCGGCGCTTGATGACGCGGACCTGATGACGAAGATCGGCGCGCCCGGCGAGATGCCTGAAGGGCAATTCCTTCCGGAGACCTATGCTTACGTGAAGGGCGACAGCGACCTGGACATTCTGCGTCGTGCACACGTCGCGATGAAGAAAATGCTCGACACGTTGTGGACGCAGCGCGACAAGGACTTGCCGCTCGCGACGCCTTACGACGCGCTGATCCTCGCGTCGATCGTGGAGAAGGAAACCGGGCGTGCGGACGAACGGCCACGCATTGCCGGAGTCTTCATTCGTCGCCTGCAAACCCATATGTTGCTGCAGACCGACCCCACGGTGATTTATGGCATGGGTGATGCGTACGCCGGCAACATTCACAAGTCCGATCTCACCACGGACACGCCGTACAACACCTATACCCGCCAAGGCCTGCCGCCCACGCCCATCGCCATGCCGGGCAAGCCGGCTATCCTGGCTGCTCTGCATCCGGCGTCGGGCACGGAGCTGTATTTTGTCGCGCGCGGCGACGGCACCCATGTGTTCTCCAGTACGCTGGATGAGCACAATCGCAACGTCGCCTGCTATCAGTTGAAGCACTGCCAATGAAACGAGGCAAACTCATTACGCTCGAAGGCGGCGAAGGCGCCGGCAAGAGCACATTGCTCGCTGGCCTGCAGAAACACCTGTTGGCGCAAGGCGTGGACCTCGTGCAAACGCGCGAGCCGGGTGGCACGCCGCTGGGCGAGGCGGTGCGGGCCATCGTGCTCGATCCCGCGCATCGCGATATGAGTGCGGAATCCGAATTGCTGCTGATGTTCGCGTCGCGCGCGCAGCTGGTGCGCGAGTGCATCGAGCCGGCACTCGCGGCTGGGCGGTGGGTGCTATGTGATCGGTTCACCGACGCCAGCTATGCCTATCAGGGTGGCGGCCGCGGTGTGCCAACGGAACGCATTGCGCTGTTGGAGCAATGGGCCACGCACAGTCTGACGCCCGACCTGACTTTGTTGCTCGACCTGCCGGTGGCCACGGGGCGTGCGCGTGCGGCTGGGCGCGGCGAGGCAGATCGCATCGAGGTGGAAGGCGACAACTTCTTCGAGCGCGTACGTGCAGCCTATCGCGGGCGCGCTGCCGCGGAACCGTCGCGGTTCCGCATCATCGATGCCACGCAGACGCCGCCTGAGGTGTTGGCGGCAGCGATCGACGCTACCCGTCATCTGTTTGGAGCCGTAGCATGAGCGCCATGCCCTGGCACGCTGAGCACTGGGCCCGATTGCAGGCTCGCCGTGCGCGTGATGCCATGCCTCATGCCTTGCTGTTGTGTGGACCGGCGGGGCTGGGCAAGCGGGATTTCATGCGCCGCTTCGCCGAAGGTCTCTTGTGCCAGCAGCCGCAGGATGGCGAACCCTGCGGTCGGTGTCGTAGCTGCCTGTTGTTTGCCGCCGGGACGCACCCGGATTTTGCTGTGCTGAGTTTCGGCTTGCGCAAGGATGGCGTGCAACGCAGCGAGATCGTGGTCGACCAGGTCCGTGAGTTATCGGCACGTCTGGCCATGGCGAGCCAGTTTGGCGGATGGCAGATCATCTGTATCGATCCGGCTGATGCCATGAACGGAGCCGCGGCCAACGCCTTGCTCAAGACGCTCGAAGAGCCTTCGCCGCAAACCTTGCTGTTGCTGGTAGCCGATGCGCCGTGGCGTTTGCCGCAGACCATCCGGAGTCGATGTCAGCGCATCGAGTTCCACCTGCCGCCGCGTGAAGACGCTTTGTCCTGGTTGCAGCAGCAGGGCGTCAAGGACGCCGCCGCCGCGCTTGACGCTGCCGGTGGCAACCCAGGCATGGCATATGCCTGGGTTGAACAGGGTGCACTGGCTCGCCGGCAGGAGGTGCGCAAGGATCTTGGCGCATTGGCGGCAGGGCGAAGCGAGGCGATGGAAGTGGCCAAGCGCTGGCTCGACAACGAGCCAGAGCAGCGGTTGTGGTTTGCCGCGCAGGCGGCCGCCGACGAAATGAAGGCACGTGCCGCTGCGGGGCAGGGGCCATTGGCCAGCCAACTCGACGCCGAGGGACTGGATCAGTGGTACATGGCGGCGAACCGCACGCGCGATTCCTTGCGCGGTCCGTTGCGAGGCGATCTGTTGTTGCTGGAGTTGCTCGCCCGCTGGCATTGAGCGGGCCTTGACGCCCTCGTTGTCACCCTCAGCCTTCCTTCGGGAAAGCCCGCTGACAGGCCGTCTACCTACGCTTCCCTGATGACGTTTTCCTCTCAACGCCACATCCCCGTCTGGCCGTGGATCACACTCCTTTTCCTGCTGGTTCTCCGACTGGCATGGCTTAATGCGTACACGCTCAACTCAGACGAGGCGCAGCACGCGCACGTGGCGTGGGCGTGGACGCAGGGATTGTTGCCGTACCGCGACGTTTTCGATAATCACGGCCCGTTGTTTGGCTGGTTGCACTCGCCGTTGCTGCGATGGCTCGACAACCGGCCTGACGTATTGACCTGGCTGCGCCTGGCGATGCAGTTCTGGTACGTCGTTGCGCTCGGTTCCGCCGGTTGGGTAGCACGCCGCCTCTACGGTTGGCGCACCGCCGTGGTGGTCGTGCTGGTGGCAGGTTTGTTTCCGCGTTTCTTCATCGTCAGCGGACAGTTCCGCACAGACGATATGTGGATGGCGATGTGGCTGCTGGGGTTGGCTTTCATTGCCGGTGCGCCGCCGCGAGCCTGGCGTTATTTCCTTGCTGGACTCGCTTTTGGTTGCGCGTTGTCCGTTTCGCAGAAGACGCTGGTGTTGCTGGTGACCTCACTGGTGGCTGCGGGCGTTGTCCGCCTGCTGCGTCCCGCGGGCGCGCCGCGTGCTGGTGTGCGCTGTTGGCTGGCTGCGCTGCTGGGTCTGCTGCTCGTTCCCGCCATCTTCTTGACCTGGTTGGCCACACATGGCTTGTTGACTGAGGCTTGGTACGGCCTTGCCGGCTACAACGTGGGCGGTGCCAATAAGCGGCATGCCGCGCAGCAGGGTTTGTGGTTCATCCTGCTGGCGGTGGCCTTGATCGCCCTCTGCGTGCGTGTGGCGCGCCAGCGTTCCGAGCAGGGTTTCGACTGGCCCGTATTCTTCTTGTTGCAGGGCGGCCTGTACCTGTTCCTGATCTGGTTTATCTGGCCGCTCATCACCAAGCAGGATTTCCTGCCAGTACTGCCCACGCTGGCCATCGCGTTGACCAGTTGGGTGTCGGCCTGGGCCTGGCTTGGGGCTCGTCCGCGCCTGCAGGCCGGGCTACTGGTGTTTGTCGTGGTGGCGGAATTGGCGACCTTGATCGCCTACGCGCCGCCATGGCAGGACAGCCTTGCTGACCAGCGTGCCGAGTTGTCGACCGTGCTTCGCTATACGGATGAAACGGACACGGTGATGGATGCGAAGGGCGATAGCATCTTCCGCATGCGCCCTTACTACCCGGTGCTGGAAAGTCTGGCCATGCGGCGCTTGCGCCGTGGCCAGATGGTGGACACCATCGTTGACGACCTCATCAACCACAAGACCATGATGGTGATCATTCGTCGCCTGCCGCCATCGAGCGCGCGCTTCGTCATGCTCAATTATGTGCAGGCCGGTGACGACCTCTGGGTGGCGGGCCATGGGTTGCCCGACCATCAGCTCAATCAGACGATCGACGTGAAGATGCCTGGGGACTATGTCGTGACCGACGGCCATCGCCGTCTGAACGGCAGCCTGGATGGCGGCCCGGTGGCGGACCACTGGTTCCTCGATCGTGGAATTCACCATCTGGTCGTGAGCGAGGGTACGCCCGTGGCCTATGTGTGGTCGCAAGCATTTGATCGCGGTTGGCGTCCAGCGCCTCCTGTCACAGGGGGTTAACGTGGCCTTGACCCTGAATGCCGGGACGCGCCTTCTGGTCGTGGCCCCCCACCCGGATGACGAATCCATTGCCACTGGCGAGTTGATCCAGCAGGTACGACTGGCTGGCGGTGAAGTGCAAATCCTGTTGCTGACCAATGGCGACAACAACCCATGGCCGCAGCGGTGGGTGGAGCGACGCGTTCGTATCGGGTCGGAGGAGCGCCGCCGATGGGGCGAGCGCCGCCGGTCCGAAGTAGGGGAGGCCCTGACCCAGCTGGGTGTGGATGCCCAGGCCTTGCGGCCGCAGGGATGGCCCGACATGGGCGTGACCGCTCGCTTGCGCGATGCGCTGGACGCCAGCCTGGCCATTCTCCTGGACCGCCTGGATGATTTCAGTCCAACCGTGGTGGCGCTGCCCGCACTGGGCGATCGCCATCCGGACCACAGTGCGGCCCATGTTTTGACCCGATTGGCGGTGGCTCGCTGGGGACGGCAGGCGCCGGAGATGCTTTCCTACCTCGTCCATGGCCATGAGGTCGGCACGGGAGGAAAGGTGAAGCTCGATTCCTCCGTGGGGCTGCACGCTACCAAGATGGCGGCGCTTGCATGCCATCGCAGCCAGATGGCGCTCAGCGGCAAGCGCATGCGCCGCCTGGCGGATCGGGCTGAGCGTTATCAGTGGACCCCGGGGCGGTCTGTCACCGCAGATTCGGCCGTATTGCCATGGGAGCCATCGCCGCTGCTGCAGCGTTGGCTGCACCTGAGCCTGGTCGACGGGCAGGGCGTCCGCCAATGGTCCTGGCGTGAGGCCCCTTTGGCTGCGGATGGGCAAGGGCGTCATGTGTTGCACGGGCTGGATCCCACCGTGGAGGGCCCCCGTTTCGTGAAGCTGCATATGAATGTGCCGTCCCCCTGGATCTTTGATCGCTGGGGTTGGTGCGAGCTCCATGCCGGTTAAGTCCGTCAGGGCGTTGGTCTCGTCACAATCCGTCGACATCTTGCTTGTCCCTATGCCGTGGCGGTCGCTACGATGGGGCGAGGGGCGCCGCCGCAGCGGCGTACAGGAGTAGTCATGAATCCGGTCATCGCCGCCCGCCAGGGCATTATTTCGTTGAAGATCAAGGACGCGGCGTCGCTTTATAACGCCTACATGCCTTATCTGAAGAACGGTGGCCTGTTTGCGCCCACCGCCCAGAAGTATTCACTGGGTGACGAGGTGGTGCTGCTGATCAACCTCACTGACGAAGGGGAGCGCCTGTCGGTGGCCGGCAAGGTCGTCTGGGTCACCCCGATTGGCGCGCAGGGCAATCGCACGGCCGGCATCGGTGTGCAGTTCAACGAATCCGTCGATGGCGGCGCTGCCCGCACCCGTATCGAGAACATCCTGGCCGGGATGGCCGGTTCCGAGCGTCCCACGCACACCATGTGAGCCCACAGAGCCTGTTCACGGCCTCCGCATAGCCCGCGTTGTTTTAGAGTGGCTGCCTGGCTGCAGCCACTCTAAAACAACCCTCCGGGCCGGGTCTGATTGCCCCCAGTCCGGCGTCATCACTCAGTCGTGTACAGACGTACACTCCCTCACTCTTCCTTGTCCTGCGCGCAATCGGCTCCCGGCGAGGGCCATGCGGAGACCGTGAACAGGCTCTTAGACCTTGGTCGTGTGCATGCGCCAGTCGCACCGCAAGATCCCTTTTTAAGTCGCCTGCAGCGTCTTCCAGATACCGGTCAAGGCTTGTTGTTGTTAAGCGCGCTGATACAATGTCGCGATTCCCGACTCTGATCGTGGAAAGTCGCACGTTCGCTGCTGCGCAAGCATCGTGATCGTGGTGCACAACCCATGGCCTTCACCGGTCATGCCGAATCCGGTTCCGGACCGTTTCCCCGACGGTCACTGATGCGCCAAAGAAGGCGCGGAGGTACGTTTCACCGTGCTTGCCGAATATTGGCCCATTCTGTTGTTCATCGGCGTCGCCGCCGGCCTTGGCGTGGTCCTGCTGGTCATTGGCCTGCTGGCCGGCCCGCGTCGTCCCGAAGCAGACAAGCTCTCGCCCTACGAGTGCGGCTTCGAAGCCTTCGAAGACGCCCGCATGCGCTTCGACGTGCGGTACTACCTGCTGGCGATCCTGTTCATCATCTTCGACCTGGAAATCGCCTTCCTGTTCCCGTGGGCAGTGGTGTTCCAGAAGATCGGCATCATCGCGCTGATTGAAATGGCGCTGTTCCTGCTGCTCCTTGTCATTGGTTTTGCTTACGTGTGGAAGAAGGGAGCACTGGAATGGGAGTGATCTCGTCACTTGACCGGGTGATGCACAACCCGCAGCCGTTGAACCTGGTGGACGATATTCTGCGTCCCGCCGGGGACAACCCCGTCATTCAGCGCGGTTTCGCCACCACCAGCGTCGACGCCCTCATGAACTGGGCGCGCACTGGCTCCATGTGGCCGATGACCTTTGGTCTCGCCTGCTGCGCTGTGGAGATGATGCATGCCGGCGCCGCGCGTCTGGACCTGGATCGCTACGGCGTGGTGTTTCGCCCGAGTCCGCGCCAGTCTGACGTGATGATCGTGGCCGGCACCCTGGTCAATAAGATGGCCCCGGCGTTGCGCAAGGTCTACGACCAGATGCCCGACCCCAAGTGGGTCATCTCCATGGGTAGCTGCGCCAATGGCGGTGGCTACTACCACTACTCGTATTCCGTGGTGCGTGGTTGTGACCGCATCGTGCCGGTGGACATCTACGTGCCAGGTTGCCCGCCGACGGCCGAAGCGTTGATCCACGGCATCCTGCAGTTGCAGAAGAAGATCCGTCGCACCAATACCATCGCGCGTTCCTGATAAAGGCGCAGCAAAGTTATGACCGATACACCGATCAACTCGCTGGCCGAGCGCCTCTCCGCGCGATTCGGCGACACGCTGAAGATCAGCGTTGTCCGCAACGAAGTCACCGCCGAAGTGGCCGCCGCCGACCTGCTCGCGGTGGCTACCGCGCTGCGTGATGAAGCCCCGTTCCGTTTCGGCGTGCCGATCGACGTCTGCGGCGTCGACTACATGAGCTACGGCCAGACCGAGTGGGACACGGAAACCGTGTCCGGTACCGGCTTCTCGCGTGGTGTGGAAGGCGAGGCCGTAGGCCGCTTCACGTGGTCCGACCGCCCGCGTGCCGATACGCTGCCGAACCGTTTCGCATCCGTCGTGCACCTGCTGTCGCTGGAAAACAACCAGCGTCTGCGTTTGCGTGTGTTCTGCGAAGACGACACGCTGCCGATGGTGCCTTCACTGACTGGCATCTACCCGGGCGTGAACTGGTTCGAACGTGAGTCGTTCGACCTGTATGGCATCGTCTACGAAGGCCACCCGGATCTGCGTCGCATCCTCACCGACTATGGCTTCGTGGGGCATCCGTTCCGCAAGGATTTCCCGCTGATCGGTAACGTCGAAGTGCGCTACGACCCCGAGCAGAAGCGCGTGGTGTACGAACCCGTGTCGATCGAACCGCGCGTGCTCGTGCCGCGCGTCATCCGTGACGACGCCGACCTGCTGCAGGCCAAGGCCGAAGCGGCCGACAACTGGCGGAACAACTGATCATGCAAGAGATCCGCAACTACACGATGAACTTCGGCCCGCAGCATCCCGCTGCGCACGGCGTGCTCCGCCTGGTGCTGGAGATGGACGGTGAAACCATCGTCCGCGCCGATCCGCACGTGGGCTTGCTCCACCGCGGTACGGAAAAGCTGGCCGAGTCGAAGCCGTTCAATCAGTCGATCGGCTACATGGATCGTCTCGACTATGTGTCGATGATGTGCAACGAGCACGCCTACGTGCGCGCCATCGAGACCCTGATGGGTATCGAGGTGCCGGAGCGTGCCCAGTACATCCGCACCATGTTCGACGAGATCACCCGCATCCTGAACCACCTTATGTGGATCGGCTCCAACGCGCTCGACCTGGGCGCGATGGCGGTGTTCCTGTACGCGTTCCGCGAGCGCGAGGAACTGATGGACGTCTACGAGGCGGTGTCGGGCGCGCGCATGCACGCCACGTACTACCGTCCGGGTGGCGTCTACCGCGACCTGCCGGATCACATGTCGCAGTACCGCGAATCGCCTTGGCACAAGGGTAAGGACCTCAAGCGCCTCAACAGCTGGCGCGAAGGCTCCATGCTCGACTATCTGGAAGCGTTCACCAGCGACTTCCCGACCAAGGTGGACGAGTACGAGGAACTGCTGACCAATAACCGCATCTGGAAGCAGCGTACCGTCGGCATCGGCGTGATTCCGCCGGAAAAGGCGCAGGCCTGGGGCATGACGGGTGTGATGCTGCGCGGCTCGGGTATTGCCTGGGATCTGCGCAAGAAGCAGCCGTACGCCAAATACGCCGAGGTGGATTTCGACATCCCGGTGGGCGTGGGCGGCGACTGCTATGACCGTTACCTGGTTCGCGTCGAAGAGATGCGCCAGTCCAACCGCATCATCCAGCAGTGCGTGAAGTGGCTGAAGGCCAACCCCGGCCCGGTCATCGTGCAGAACTACAAGGTCGCTCCGCCTCATCGTGAAAACATGAAGGAGGACATGGAAGCACTGATCCACCACTTCAAGCTGTTTACCGAAGGCTACGGCGTGCCGGCAGGCGAGACGTATGCGGCGGTGGAAGCACCGAAGGGTGAGTTCGGTTGCTACCTCGTGTCCGATGGCGCGAACAAGCCGTTCCGCGTGCACCTGCGCGCGCCGGGCTTCGCCCATCTCTCCTCGATGGACGCCATCGTGCGTGGCCACATGCTGGCTGACGTGGTGGCGATGATCGGTACCTACGACCTCGTGTTCGGCGAAGTCGATCGCTGAGCCCACGGGAGCCATTGAATGAAAGCCACCGGAAATTACGAGCAGGTCAAGAACGTTGACCCGCTCGTTGTACTCAACGAACACACTCGTCATCACATTGAAGAGTGGGTTGCCCGTTTCCCGCCCGATCGCAAGCGTTCGGCGCTGATCCAGGCGCTGTTTGCCGCGCAGGAACAGAACCAGGGCTTCCTTACCGACGAGCTGATCACCGCGGTTGCCAAATATCTCGAACTGCCCGCCGTGTGGGCGTACGAGGTTGCCAGCTTCTACTCGATGCTCGAGACCAAGCCGGTTGGCCGCAACAACGTCGCCATCTGCACCAATATCTCGTGCTGGCTCAATGGCGCCGAGGATCTGGTGAAACATTGCGAGCAGAAACTGGGCATCAAGCTCGGTGAAAGCACCGCCGATGGCCGCGTGTACCTCAAGCGCGAAGAAGAATGCATCGCCGCCTGCGCCAGCGCGCCGGCGATGACCGTCAATGGTCATTACCACGAGCGTCTGTCGATCCAAAAGATCGACGAGATTCTCGACGGTCTCAAGTAAGGGCAGGGCGCCATGGCATACGGTCCGGCACCGCAAGAACATCAGGTCGTCTACACCACGCTGCATTTCGACAAGCCGTGGGCGATGGACAGCTATACCCAGGTAGGTGGCTATGAAGCGTGGAAGAAGATCCTCGCCGAGAAGCCCGATCCGAACGCTCTGATCGAAGAGATCAAGAAGAGCAACCTGCGCGGCCGTGGCGGCGCGGGCTTCCCGACGGGTTTGAAGTGGTCCTTCATGCCGAAGGGCGACATGCAGAAGTACATCCTCTGCAACTCCGACGAGTCGGAGCCGGGTACCTGCAAGGATCGCGACATCCTGCGCTTCAACCCGCATGCGGTGATCGAAGGCATGGCGATCGCGTGCTATTGCACGGGCTCGACCGTTGCCTACAACTATCTGCGCGGCGAATTCCATCATGAACCCTTCGAGCACTTCGAAGAGGCGTTGAAGGAAGCCTATGCGGCCGGCCTGCTGGGCAAGAACATCCAGGGCACCGGCCTCAATGTGGACATCTATGGCGCACTCGGCGCCGGTGCCTACATCTGCGGTGAAGAAACTGCGCTGATGGAGTCGCTGGAAGGCAAGAAGGGCCAGCCGCGCTTCAAGCCGCCGTTCCCGGCCAACTTCGGCCTGTACGGCAAGCCCAGCACGATCAACAACACCGAAACCTACGCCTCGGTGCCGGCCATTCTGCGCAAGGGTGCGGATTGGTTCCTGGCGCAGAGCAAGACCAAGAACGGCGGACCGAAGATCTTTTCGGTCTCTGGTTGCGTGCAGAAGGGCGGCAATTTCGAAGTGCCGCTGGGTACCACCTTTGACGAGCTGCTGGAAATGGCCGGTGGCCTGCGTCCGGGGCGCACGCTGAAGGGTGCGGTTCCGGGTGGTGTGTCCATGCCAGTGCTGCGTGCCGAGCAGCTCAAGGGCCTGCCGTTCGACTACGACACTCTGCGTGATCTCAAGACGGGCCTGGGCTCGGGCGCCATCGTGGTGCTTGACGACACCGTCTGCACGGTCCGCTTTACCCGCCGCATCTCGCAGTTCTTCCATAAGGAAAGCTGCGGCCAGTGCACGCCGTGCCGCGAAGGTACCGGCTGGATGCACCGCGTGCTGGATCGCATCGTGGCCGGGCAGGGCACGATGGACGACCTGCACCGCCTGAAGGCCATTGCCGGCCAGATCGAAGGCCACACCATCTGCGCGTTCGGCGAAGCCGCCGCGTGGCCGGTGCAGGGCTTCCTGCGTCAGTTCTGGGATGAATTCGAGTACTACATCGTCAACGGTCGTTCCATCGTCGACGACAAGCTTGGAGCCGCCGCATGAGTGCGCAGCCCGCCACCCCTCATCTCGACCTCGTGAACATCGAGGTCGATGGCAAGCCCACGCAGATCCGCAAGGGCGCCATGATCATCGAGGCGGCTGATGCCATCGGCATCAACATTCCTCGCTTCTGCTACCACCGCAAGCTTCCCATCGCCGCCAACTGCCGCATGTGCCTGGTGGAAGTGGAAATGGGCGGCAAGCCTATGCCCAAGCCGCAGCCGGCTTGCGCCACCCCGGTGGCCGAAGGCATGAAGGTGAAGACCCGTACCGACGTCGCTCTGAAGTATCAGAAGGACGTCATGGAATTCCTGCTGATCAATCACCCGCTGGATTGCCCGATCTGTGATCAGGGCGGCGAGTGTGAGCTGCAGGACGTGGCGCTGGGCTACGGCCGCAGCGTGTCGCGCTACACCGAGCGCAAGCGCACCATCGCGGACGAGAACCTCGGTCCGCTGGTTGCCACCGAGATGACCCGCTGCATCCAGTGCACGCGCTGTGTGCGCTTCACCAGCGAAATCGCCGGCACCTACGAGTTGGGCGGCATGAGCCGTGGTGACAATCTGCAGATTGGCACCTACATCGGCAAGACCATCGAAACGGAACTGTCGGGCAATATCATCGACGTCTGCCCGGTGGGTGCGCTTACCAACAAGCCGTTCCAGTTCCAGGCCCGCGCCTGGGAGTTGGTCGCCAAGCCGTCCATCGCCTATCACGATGCGCTGGGCTCCAACCTGTGGCTGCATACGCGCCGCGGTGAGGTGCTGCGCACGGTGCCGCGCGACAACGAATCGGTCAACGAGTGCTGGCTGTCGGACCGCGACCGTTACAGCCATCAGGGTCTGTATGCCGCGGATCGTGTCCATGCGCCGCAGGTCAAGCGCAATGGCCAGTGGGTCACCACCACGTGGGACGACGCGCTGGGTGTCGCCGCCGAATCGCTGAAGGCTGTGCCGGGCAGCGAGCTGGGTGTGCTGGTGCATGCCGCCGCCACCAATGAAGAAGGCGATCTGCTGGTCCGTCTCGCGCGCGGCCTCGGCAGCGCACATATCGACCATCGCGTGCGTCAGCTCGACTTCGCCGACAACGCCGTGGCGACGACGTTCGCCACGCCGGTGGCTGAGCTCGACAAGGTAAAGGCCGCGCTGCTGGTTGGCTCCGATCTGCGCCACGAGCTTCCGCTCGTCAATCACCGCATCCATCAGGCGGTGAAGAAGGGCGCCAAGGTCTACGCCGTCAATCCGGCGAGCTTCAACTTCAATTACCACCTGGCTGGCGAAGCCATCGTGGCGCCGCAGGCGATGGTTGATGCGCTGCTGGCGCTGGCCAAGGCTGCTGTTGATGCGGGTGCTGCCGCGCCGAGCGCGCTGGCCGATGCGATCAACGGCGCCACGTCTGATCAGGGCGACAAGGACGCGATCACTCATCTCAAGAGCGGTAGCGCCGTTGTCATTCTGGGCGAAGCTGCGGTCACTCATCCGCAGGCCTCATGGCTGCGTGCCGTGGCGCAGTTCATCGCGCAAGCGACGGGTGCGGGCTACAACGAACTGCCGGTCGGTGCGAATGCCGTGGGCCTGGGCCGTGTCGGTGTGCTGCCGGGCAACGGTGGTCTCGATGCGCAGGCCATGCTCGCGCAGCCGCGCAAGGGTTATGTGCTGTACGGCGTCGAGCCGCAGGACGTGGCCGATGGCGCGGCCTTCCTGAAGGCGCTGAAGGGCGCCCAGAAAGTGGTTGCGTTCTCGGCTTACGCCAGCGATGCGCTGCGCGACGTGGCCGACGTGATTCTGCCGATCGGCTTGCTGCCGGAGATCGACGGCACGCTGGTCAATGTCGACGGCCTGTCGCAGAGCGTGGCTGCGGGCGCCAAGGCGCCCGGCGATGCACGTCCGGGCTGGAAGGTGCTGCGTGCACTGGGTGGTGTCCTCAAGGTCGCCGGGTTCGAGTTCGACGATCTGGCGGGTCTGCGCGAGGGCATCAGCGAGCGGGCACACCAGCCGCGCGCCGAACTGGCTTCGCGCCCGGCAGCGGGTGGCTTGAGCCGCTTGGCTACCTGGCCGATCTACCGCACCGATGCCGTACTCCGTCGCGCTACGGCGCTCAGCAAGCACCCGCTCAACCGTGCACCGGCGGTCCGCATCAATGCGGACGAAGCCAAGCGCCAGGGCCTGGGCGAGGGTGATGCCGTGCGCGTTGCCGATGCGGTACTGCCGCTGGTGATCGATGTGACCGTGCCGGACGGCGCGGCGTGGATCGAAGCCGCGCATGAAGACACTGTCACGCTGCCGCCTTACGGCGCAGCCCTCACCCTGAGCAAGGCGTAAGCACATGGGCGAACAGCTAATCAACCAGGTTCTCTGGCCCGTTCTGGGCATCCTGGCCATCGTCCTGCCGCTGGTGATCACGGTGGCGCTGTACGTGTGGTGGGAACGCAAGGTGCTCGGCTGGATGCACGTGCGCATGGGGCCCAACAAGGTCGGTCCCTTCGGCCTCCTGCAGGCCTTCGCTGACGTGACCAAGCTGCTGCTGAAGGAAGTGATCCTTCCGACCAGCGCAAACAAGGTGCTGTACTACCTGGCACCGTTGATTGCCCTGGTCCCGGCACTGGCGGCATGGGCGGTGATCCCGTTCAACGACAAGCTGGTGCTGGCCAACGTCAACGCAGGCCTGCTGTACCTGCTGGCGATGACCTCGCTGGGTGTGTACGGCATCATCCTCGCCGGCTGGGCCTCCAACTCGCGCTACGCGCTGCTGGGTGCGATGCGTTCCGCTGCGCAGGTGATCTCGTACGAACTGGCCATGGGCCTGTGCCTGGTCTGCGTGCTGGTGCTGGCGGGTTCGCTGAACCTTACCGACATCGTGCATGCCCAGGCGGGTAAAAAGGGCATCTTCGAGTGGTTCATGTGGCCGCTGCTGCCGGTCTTCGTCATCTACTTCATCTCGGGCGTGGCTGAAACCAACCGCGCACCGTTCGACGTGGCGGAAGGCGAATCGGAAATCGTTGCCGGCTTCCACGTGGAATACTCCGGCTCGGCGTTCGCTCTGTTCTTCCTGGCGGAATACGCCAACATGATCCTGGTCAGCTTCCTGGCTTCGATCCTGTTCATGGGTGGCTGGCTGTCGCCGTTCCCCGCTTCGTGGGGTTTCCTCGGCGCCGACAGCATCCTGTGGCTGTTCGCCAAGGTGTTCGTGTTCGCATTCCTCTTCCTGTGGTTCCGCGCCAGCTTCCCGCGTTACCGCTATGACCAGATCATGCGTCTGGGCTGGAAGGTGTTCATTCCCATCACCATCGTCTGGGTCCTCGTCGCCGGCTGCATGAAGTATTTCGGCTGGGTCACCGTCGGCACGGGAGGCTGAAGAAAACCATGTCCCGCGTTACTCACTATTTCAAGAGCCTGCTGCTCCTCGAGCTGTTCAAGGGCTTGGGCCTGACCATGCGATACATGTTCAGCCCGAAGTACACGATGCGCTACCCGATGGAGCACATCCCCAAGTCCAACCGCTTCCGCGGCCTGCATGCCCTGCGTCGTTACGCCAACGGCGAAGAACGTTGCATCGCGTGCAAGCTGTGCGAGGCGGTGTGCCCAGCCTTGGCCATCACCATCGATTCGGCCCCGCGTGAAAGCGATGGCCAGCGCCGCACCACGCGTTACGACATCGACCTGTTCAAGTGCATCTTCTGCGGATTTTGCGAAGAGAGCTGCCCGGTCGACTCGATCGTCGAGACCCATATCCACGAGTATCACTTCGAGCAGCGTGGCGAGAACGTGGTGACGAAGCCGCAGTTGCTCGCCATCGGCGATCGCTTCGAAGCCGAGATCGCGGCCAACCGCGCTCAAGACGCCGCGTATCGCTGAGGACGGGACATCATGATTGATTCGAACATGTTCCAACTCGTGTGCTTCTACGCCTTCGCGGCCGTCACCGTGGTGGCCGCACTGGGCGTGATCACGCTGCGCAACTCGGTGCATGCCGTGTTGTCGCTGGTGCTCACCTTTTTCAGCACCGCCTGCATCTGGCTGCTTGCCGAAGCGGAATTCCTTGCCATTGCCCTCATCGTGGTCTATGTAGGCGCGGTGATGGTGCTCTTCCTGTTCGTGGTGATGATGCTCGACATCAAGCAGGAGCAGGTGAGGGAAGGTTTCATCAAGTACCTGCCGGTCGGCATCATCGTGGCTCTGGTCATGCTGGGCGAAATGCTTGGTCTGATCGGTGTGCGCGCCATGCACGAGACGGTGATGGGCGCCAATCCGGCTGCGCTGAATGGCGTGCCGGTGTCCAACACCGAATGGCTGGGGCATGCGCTCTACACTCAATTCCTGCTGCCGTTCGAAATCGCTGCGCTGATCCTTACGGTGGGCGTGGTGGCTGCGGTTGTTCTGACTCTGCGTCAGCGCACCGGTGTGCGCCACCAGCAGGCTTCGCAGCAGGTCCGCGTCAATGCGCGTGACCGCGTACGTGTGGTGAAGATGGCGGCGGAAGTTCCCGTCGCGCCGCAGCCGGCACCGGGCAAGGAGACCACTCCATGATCACGCTTTCGCACTTTATCGTGCTCGGCGCGGTGCTCTTCTGCATCGCTCTGGCCAGCCTCTTCATCAACCGCAAGAACGTCATCGTGCTGTTGATGTCGATCGAGCTGATGCTGCTGGCGGTGAACATCAACTTCGTTGCGTTCTCGCGTTTCTATAACGACGTGGCGGGGCAGGTGTTCGTGTTCTTCATCCTTACCGTGGCCGCGGCGGAAACCGCCATTGGCCTGGCGATCCTGGTCCTGCTGTTCCGTAACCGCAGCACCATCAATGTCGCCGAAATCGACAGCATGAAGGGCTGACCTCGTGGAACTCTCTACCTCCATTCTGCTGACCATTGCCCTTGCACCGCTCGTCGGATGCGTCCTGGCGGGTTTCTTTGGTCGCTTCATCGGCCGAGCCGGCTCGCACACCGTAACCATTCTCGGCGTGGCGGTCGCGTGCGGCCTGTCGTTCTACGTGCTGTACCAGATCACCGCGGGCGGTGCGCCGGTCTATAACCAGAACATCTACACCTGGTTCGATATCGGTAACTACAGCGCCCACGTCGGCTTCATGATCGACCGCCTCACCGCCATGATGATGGTGGTGGTGACCTTCGTGTCGCTGCTGGTGCACATCTACACCATCGGCTACATGGCCGAGGATCCGGGTTACCAGCGCTTCTTCAGCTACATCTCGCTGTTCACCTTCTCGATGTTGATGCTCGTGATGAGCAACAACTTCATGCAGCTGTTCTTCGGCTGGGAAGCGGTGGGTCTGGTGTCGTACTTGCTGATCGGCTTCTGGTACAAGCGTCCGACGGCCATCTTCGCCAACCTCAAGGCCTTCCTGGTCAACCGAGTGGGTGACTTCGGTTTCCTGCTGGGTATCGCTGGCGTGCTGTACTTCCTGGGTACGCTGGACTACGCCACCGCGTTTGCCGCCGCGCCGACCCTGGCAGGCAAGACCCTGCAGATCACGCAGAACACGCATTGGGACGCTGCTACGGTCATCTGCATCCTGCTGTTCATCGGTGCGATGGGTAAGTCGGCTCAGGTGCCGTTGCACGTATGGCTGCCGGATTCGATGGAAGGCCCGACCCCGATTTCGGCACTGATCCATGCCGCGACGATGGTGACCGCCGGCATCTTCATGGTGGCGCGCATGTCGCCGTTCTTCGAGCTGTCGGAGACTGCGCTCAGCTTCGTGATGATCATCGGCGCCACGGGTGCGCTGTTCACCGGCCTGATCGGCATCGTGCAGAACGACATCAAGCGTGTCGTCGCGTACTCCACGCTGTCGCAGCTGGGCTACATGACGGTGGCGCTGGGTGTGTCGGCTTATGCCGGCGCCGTGTTCCACCTGATGACCCATGCTTTCTTCAAGGCGCTGCTGTTCCTGGGTGCGGGCTCGGTCATCATCGCCATGCACCATGAGCAGGACATGCGCTACATGGGCGGCCTACGCAAGTACATGCCGATTACCTGGATCACCATGTGGATCGGTTCGCTGGCGCTGTGCGGCGTGCCGTTCTTCGCGGGCTTCTACTCGAAGGACGCGATCATCGAAGCGGTGGGCGAGTCGCATCGCGCTGGCGCCAGCTACGCCTACTTCTGCGTGATGGCCGGTGCGTTCGTCACCGCGCTGTACACCTTCCGCCAGATGTACCTGACCTTCCATGGCAAGGAGCGTTTTGTGGTGGTGCACGATCATGGCCACGGTCATGGTCACGACGACCACGGTCATGCGCACGCCGATCACGACGAGCATCATCACGTCTCGCACAAGGATGACCACGGCCATCACGAGCAGGGCATCATGCACGAGACGCCGAAGGAGTCGCCGTGGGTGGTGACGCTGCCGCTGATCTTGCTCGCGATTCCGTCGGTCATCGTTGGTGCTCTAGCGGTCAAGCCGATGCTCTTTGGCGACTGGTTCGGTTCCGCCATCCACGTCAACGAAGCGAACAACGTGCTTGGTGAGCTGGGCAAGGATTTCGACACGTGGTTGACCGCCGGCCTGCATGGCTTTGGCCAGCTGCCGTTCTGGCTCGTTGCCGCGGCGTTCGCCATCCAGACCTATATCTACCTGTTCAACCCGGCCTTGGCGGATCGCATCAAGAATGCGCTGAAGCCGATCTATAACGTGCTCAACCACAAGTACTGGTTCGACGCGGTGTACTACATCGTCTTTGCCCGCGGCGGCATGGCGTTGGGTCGCGCCCTCTGGAAGGGTGGCGATGCCACGATCATCGACGGTGTGCTGATCAATGGTTCGGCGAGCCTGGTTGACCGTATCGCGGGTGGCGTGCGTCGCCTGCAGTCCGGTTACCTCTATCACTATGCCTTCGCGATGATCCTTGGCCTTATCCTGCTGCTTGGCGGGTATTGGCTGGTCGGGCAATAAGGGAACCTGCTCCATGTTCAATCATTTGCTCAGCCTGCTGATCTGGCTTCCCATTCTGGGCGCCATCCCCGTGCTGCTTGCCGGTTCCGGTCGCCCCAACGCGGCGCGCTGGATCTCGCTGCTGGTAGCCATCGCGACGTTCGTAGCCAGTCTTTGCTTGCTGCCGCAGTTCAACGCGGCCGATGGTGCGAAGCAGTTGCTCGAAAACCACGTGTGGATCTCCTCGCTTGGGGTCAATTACGGTCTCGGTGTCGACGGCATCTCCGTCGCCCTGATTCTGTTGACCACTTTCGTCGGCATCCTTGTGATCGTTGGTGCATGGGAAGTCATCCAGACCAACCCGCACCAATACATGGCCGCCATGCTGGTGCTCGAAGGCCTGATGATCGGCGTGTTCTGTGCCACGGACGCGTTGCTGTTCTACGTGTTCTTCGAGGCCATGTTGATCCCGATGTTCATCCTCATCGGTGTCTGGGGTGGTCCGCGTCGCGTGTACGCCACGCTGAAGTTCTTCATCTACACGTTCTTCGGCTCCATCTTCATGCTGGTGGGTCTGATTTACCTGTACTTGCAAGCGCACACCTTCGATCTGGCGGCGCTGGCAAGCCTGCCGCTGTCGATGAAGGAGCAGACCTGGCTGTTCTTCGCGTTCCTTATCGCTTTCGCGGTGAAGGTGCCGATGGTGCCGGTGCATACCTGGCTTCCGGACGCCCACGTGGAAGCGCCGACGGGCGGTTCGGTGGTGCTGGCCGCGGTGATGCTGAAGATCGGTGGCTACGGCTTCCTGCGCTTCTCGCTGCCCATTGTGCCGGACGCTGCTGACGCGTATGCCTGGGTGGTGATCGGCCTGAGCCTGGTTGCGGTGGTCTACATTGGCTACATCGCGCTGGTGCAGGAGGACATGAAGAAGCTGGTGGCGTACTCGTCCGTGGCTCACATGGGTTTCGTGACCCTGGGTATCTTCATCGCCTTCATGCTGGTGCGCGGCACCAACAACCTTGATGCCGCCAAGCTCGGCATGCAGGGTGCGATGGTGCAGATGATTTCGCACGGCTTTGTGTCGGGCGCGATGTTCTCGTGCATCGGTGTGATGTATGACCGTTTGCACACCCGCCAGATCAAGGACTACGGCGGCGTCATCAACGTGATGCCCTGGTTCGGCTTCTTCTACGTGTTGTTCGCCATGGCCAACAGCGGCCTGCCGGGCACCAGTGGTTTCGTAGGCGAGTTCCAGGTGATCCTGGCGAGCTTCCAGGCCAATCCGTGGATTGCGTTCTTTGCCGCCTTCACCCTGATCATCGGCGCGGCCTACACGCTGTACATGGTCAAGCGTGTGCTGTGGGGTGATATCACCAACCCGCACGTGGCGGAGATGAAGGACATCAACGGCCGCGAGTGGTTTGTTCTGGGTGCCTTTGCCGCGGCCGTGCTGGCCCTGGGCATCTGGCCGCAGCCGCTGATCCACCTGATGGACGCTTCGGTGTCGCAGCTGGTGACGCAGCTTGGCAATCACAAGATCTAAGCAGGACCGATCATGCCGAATCTCAATGACATTCTGATCCTGTTGCCGGAGTTCTATCTGGTAGCAGCGGCGTGCTTGCTGCTGCTGCTGGATGCCTTCATGAAGCCCGAGCAGCGTCCCATGCTGCACTGGCTGTCCATCGCTGTGCTGCTGGTGGCCATGTACCTGGTGGTGGCCGGCCAGCCGAGCCAGCCCGTGACCGCCTTCGGCGGCATGTTCATCCGCGATGGGGTATCCGAGATCCTCAAGGTCTTCGCGCTGCTGAGCACGGTGCTGGTGTTCGTTTACGCCAAGCCTTACCTGCAGGACCGCAAACTGTTCGTGGGTGAGTTCTACACGCTGACCATCTTTGCAGTGATCGGCATCATGCTGCTGGTGTCGGCCGGCAACCTGATCATGGTGTATCTGGGCCTGGAACTGCTGACGCTGTCGTCCTACGCGCTGGTCGCATTGAACCGTGATTCGCGCCTGTCATCGGAAGCGGCCATCAAGTACTTCGTGCTGGGTGCGCTGGCCTCGGGCATGCTGCTGTACGGTATGTCGATGGTGTACGGCGCCACTCAGACGCTGGATCTGGCCCACCTGCATATGGCCGCCACGCATACGAACATGCCGCACCTGCTGGTGTTCGGCCTGATCTTTATGATCGTGGGTATCGGCTTCAAGCTGGGTGCCGCGCCGTTCCACATGTGGATTCCGGACGTTTACCAGGGCTCGCCGACGGCGGTGACCATCTTCATCGGCTCCGCACCGAAGCTGGCTGCGTTCGGTATGGCGTATCGCTTGCTGGCTTCGGGCCTGGGTGACCTGTCCCAGCATTGGCAGCTCATGCTGGCCTGCCTGGCCGTGCTCTCGCTGGCGATCGGTAACATCGTTGCCCTTGTGCAGAGCAACCTGAAGCGATTGCTCGCCTATTCGACCATCTCGCACATGGGCTACCTGCTGGTCGGTCTGGTCAATGCCAGTCCAGAGGGTTATGCCGCCGCGCTGTTCTACGCCATCAGCTATGCGCTGACCGGCGCCGCTGCTTTCGGTGTGATCCTGGCCTTGGCTCGCGCAGGTTTCGAGTGCGAAGAGATCGACGATCTCAAGGGGCTCAACCAGCGTTCACCGTGGGCCGCGTTCCTGATGATGCTGGTGATGTTCTCGCTCGCTGGCGTGCCGCCGCTGTTCGGCTTCTTCGGCAAGCTGCTGGTATTCCAGGCTGCGATCCACGCAGGATTCATGTGGCTGGCCATCGTGGGCGCCGTGTTCGCCATCATCGGTCTCTACTACTACCTGCGCGTCGTCAAGGTGATGTACTTCGACAAGCCGGTGGAGGGCGCCGAAGTGCACCTGCAGAAGGACGTGTCGGTTCGCCTGGTGCTGTCGTTGAACGTGCTGGCACTGCTGGTGCTCGGCATCGTCTGGGGCCCGTTGTTTGGCTGGTGCCAGAGCGTTTTTGTCGGTTGAAAACCATCATGACGACCGCATGTCGTCACGATGTCTTGTCAGTGAATGTGAAATTATTTTTGCGAAAAGGCTTGCAAGAATTCGGCCATCTCGCTAATATTTCTGGACTCTGATGCGGGGTGGAGCAGTCTGGCAGCTCGTCGGGCTCATAACCCGAAGGTCGTAGGTTCGAATCCTACCCCCGCTACCAGATCTTTCTTAGAACAAGAAAGCCTCCTCGTGAGGCTTTTTTGTTGGGCGCAAGGATGCGTCGCACGTGCGTCACAAGCCGCTTAGATGCTGGCTGCGCCCCAGGTGCCCCGAAAGAGTCTGGATGAGTCGGGACATCGGCGAAACGCTCTTGTGAAAGAGCAGGGAATGGGCCGCTTGAGCCCATTTTTTGTTTCTGGCGATTGGTAACGATAGGCGAATCATGGATACGCAGGCACTGGCTCAACGCTTCACGGAAGTTCTGGCCGACCTCGGGCTGGAATGTATCGGCGTGGAGTTCACCCCGTCGCAGGGGCAGAGTACCCTGCGCGTCTACCTCGACGCTGAAGGGCGCGAGGTCAACCTGGACGACTGCGAAGCGGCTAGCCGCGAGCTGTCCGCGATGTTGGACGTGGAAGATCCCATTCCAGGTCATTACGTACTGGAAGTTTCCTCGCCGGGCATTGATCGCCCGCTGTTCACGGCGGCGCAGTTCGCCAAGGTGGCGGGAACGGAAGTGAAGATTTTGCTGAAGGCGCCCCTGGAAGGACGTCGCCGCTTGCGCGGCAGGGTGGTGTCGGTAGATGGCGAGCGGATCTCGCTGGAGGCCGAGGGCAAGACCTTCGAGTTCGACCACGACGCCGTGGAAAGCGCGCGAGTGGTGCCGGATTGGATGGCGCTCGGTTACGTGCCGCAGCCCAAGCCGGGGAAAAAGCCGGGCAAGAAGGCCGCGAAGTAAATCAATCGAAACCGATCGGGCGCCGGTGGCGTCTACGGAGTTGCTGCAATGAGCAAAGAACTTTTGCTGGTGGTTGACGCGGTTGCCAATGAAAAGGGCGTACCGCGCGAAGTGATTTTCCAGGCGATGGAAGCGGCGCTCGCGTCCGCTGCCAAGAAGCGCTATCCGGACGAAGATCCGGACATTCGCGTGGTCATCGACCGCCACACCGGCGACTATGAGACGTTCCGTCGTTGGGAAATCATCGCCGATGACGGCGAGATGGAATCGCCGTACCACCAGATCCGTCTGATGGATGCCGTCGACGAGCGCGAAGGCGCCGAAGTTGGCGAATACATCGAGGCGCAGATCGAGAACGCGGAGTTCGGTCGCATCGCCGCGCAGGCTGCCAAGCAGGTCATCGTGCAGCGCGTTCGCGAAGCTGAGCGCATGCAGGTGGTGGACGCCTTCCGTGAGCGCGTGGGTGAGCTGGTTACCGGCATCGTCAAGCGCGTGGAGCGTGGCAACGTCTACCTCGACCTGGGCAGCAACGCCGAAGCCTTCATTCCGCGCGACCGCACCATTCCGCGCGAGTCGGCACGTGTTGGCGACCGCGTCCGTGGCTACCTCTACGAGGTTCGCTCGGAAGCTCGCGGCCCTCAGCTGTTCGTGTCGCGTGCGGCCCCGGAATTCATGATCGAGTTGTTCAAGCTCGAAGTGCCGGAAGTGGGCCAGGGTCTGGTCGAGATCAAGGGTTGCGCCCGTGATCCGGGTGATCGCGCCAAGATCGCCGTGGTCGCGCACGATTCGCGTACCGATCCCATCGGCGCCTGCATCGGCATGCGCGGTTCACGCGTGCAGGCCGTGTCCAACGAGCTCAATGGCGAGCGCGTGGACATCATCCTGTGGCACGAAAATCAGGCCCAGTACGTCATCAACGCGATGGCGCCGGCGGAAGTGCAGTCCATCATCATGGATGAGGAAAAGCACTCCATGGACATCGCCGTGGCTGAGGACAAGCTGTCCCAGGCCATCGGTCGCGGTGGCCAGAACGTGCGCCTTGCCAGCAAGCTCACCGGCTGGCAGCTCAACGTGATGACGCAGGACCAGGTCGCCGCCAAGAGCGAGGCCGAGCAGGAATCCGCACGCCAGCTGTTTATGGACAAGCTGGAAGTGGATCAGGAGATCGCCAGCATCCTCGTGCAGGAAGGCTTCTCCAGTGTTGAAGAAATCGCCTATGTGCCCAGCGCCGAGCTGCTGGCCGTGGAAGGTTTCGACGAGGACATCGTCGAGGAGCTCCGCGCCCGTGCCCGCGACGCGCTGCTCACGGAGGCGCTGGCTGTGGAAGAAAGCATCGACGAGCACCAGCCGTCGGAAGAGCTCCTGCACTTGCCGGGTATGGACGAAGTCACTGCCTACGCGCTTGCTTCGCGTGAAGTGGTCTCGGTGGACGATCTGGCCGACCTCGCGGTTGACGACCTGATCGATATCGAAGGTATGGACGAAGAGCGTGCCGCTGCGCTGATCATGGCTGCGCGCGCACCGATGATCGCGCGCCTGGAGAAGGGCGGCTAACCGCGGGCGGCCGCGCCCTGGATGGGCGCGCCGAGGAGGGCCTCCGGGCCTTCCACCAAGGACGGTAGTGGCCGTGCAGGCAAAGCCGCACGGACGATAAGCGCGGGAATGGCGGAGAAAGAACACGATGTCCGGTGAAACGATCAAACAACTTGCCCAGAGCATGAAGGTGCCCGTCGACAGGCTGCTTACGCAGCTGAGTCAGGCTGGCATGTCCTTTTCGGACCCTGAGCAGATCATCAGCAGCACGGAAAAGATGAAGCTGCTTGGCTTCCTGCGTCGCAGCCATGGCAAAGATGCCCCGGCTGAAGGCGAGAGTGAGTCACCGCGTCAAATCACGCTCAAGCGCAGTACTCGTGGCGAGCTGAAGCTGTCCACGCCGGGCGGCCGTGGTGCCACCGGCGGGGCCAAGACGGTCAACGTCGAAGTGCGCGCCAAGCGGACCTACGTCAAGCGCAGTGTCATTGCCGAGGAAGCGGGCACTGACGGTGTGCGCGAAGATGCCGTGCGTAAGCTGCAGGAATCCCAGGCGCAGCGCGACCACGAAGAGAACGAGCGTCTCGAAGCGGACCGCCGTCGCGAGGAAGAAGCCCAGCAGCGCGCGGAAGATGCGCAGCGTCAGCGCGAGGCCGAGGAAGCTCGTCGTCGCGAGCAGGCCGAGGCTGAGGCTGCCGCGCGTGCGAAAGAGCAGCAGGAACGCCAGGCTGCCGAAGCCGTGGTTACCGAAGTGCCTGCTCCGGAGCCCACGCCTGCCGTGGCCGCGCCGGCCCCTGCCGAATCGGTCGAGAAGCCCGCACCGGCTGAGTCCACCGTGCAGAAGATTGTTGACCATAGCTCGTTCGGCATGATCTTGCCGCGCATCCATGAGCCACGTCGCCGTGAGAAGAAGGTGGTTGCACCTCCGGCTCCTGCGCCTGCACCGGCTCCCGCTGCTCCCGCTGCAGCTGCCGCGCCGGCCGCAGCAGCGGCTCCTGCCGCCGCCAATAAGACCCGTTACGCTCGTGAGCGCGACGAAGGTCCTGGTGGCAAGCGTTTTGCCGCTGGCGAGATGCATCTCAGTGACGCCGATCGCGCGCGCCGCTCCAACAACAAGCGTGGCAAGCCTGGCCGTGGTGGCCCGAGCCGCGATACGTCGCGTCACAGCGGTCCTACCTCCAGCGGCCCGCATGGCTTCACTCGTCCGACCGCCGCCGTCGTGCGTGAGGTCGTGGTGGGCGATAGCAACGTGGTCGCCGATCTTGCGAACAAGATGGCGGTCAAGGGTTCGGAAGTGGTCAAGGCGCTCTTCAAGATGGGCGTGATGGCCACCATCAACCAGACCATCGACCACGATACCGCCGTGCTGGTGGTGGAAGAGCTCGGTCATACGCCGGTGGCGGTGAGTGAGAACAACGCCGAAGCCGCGCTGGCTGCCCACACGCAGAACGCAGAGCTGGATGGCGAGAGGAAGCCGCGTCCGCCGGTGGTCACCATCATGGGCCATGTCGACCACGGCAAGACCTCGACGCTCGACTACATCCGTCGCACCAAGGTTGCGTCGGGTGAGGCGGGTGGTATCACACAGCACATTGGCGCCTACCACGTGGAAACGCCCAAGGGCGTCATCACGTTCCTCGACACCCCGGGCCACGCGGCGTTCACGTCCATGCGTGCCCGCGGCGCCCAGTCCACCGACATCGTGGTGCTGGTGGTGGCGGCCGACGATGGCGTCATGCCGCAGACGGCCGAAGCCGTGCAGCATGCGCGTGCCGCCAAGGTGCCGCTGATCGTGGCGCTCAACAAGATGGACAAGTCCGACGCCAACCCGGACCACGTCAAGCAGGGTCTCGGCAATCTGGAAGTGATTCCGGAAGAGTGGGGCGGCGATACACCGTTCGTGCCGATCTCGGCCAAGACTGGCATGGGCATCGACGATCTGCTCGACGCCATCCTGGTTCAGGCCGAAGTGATGGAACTGACTGCGGTCGAAGATGGCCCCGCGTCGGGTGTGGTGATCGAATCCAGTCTGGATCGCGGTCGCGGCCCGGTGGCGACGGTGCTGGTGCAGCAGGGCACGCTCAAGCGCGGCGACTTCGTCGTCTGCGGTATCGAGTATGGCCGCATGCGTGCGCTCATCGACGAGAACGGCAAGACGGTGCAGGAAGCAGGTCCGTCGATTCCGGTGCAGGTGCTCGGTCTGTCCGGTGTGCCAGAGGCCGGCGACGACTTCGTGGTGGTGGCTGATGAGCGCCTCGCCCGTGAAGTGGCTGCCGAGCGTCAGCTCAAGCGCCGCGAAACGCGTATGGTCAGCAAGGCCAACCGCCTTGAGGACATCATGGCCCAGATGGCTCAGGGTGCCGAGCAGCAGACGCTCAATATCCTGGTCAAGGCCGACGTGCAGGGTTCGGTGCAGGCGTTGCGTGAGTCGCTCAGCCAGATCGGCAACGAGAACGTGAAGGTCAACGTGATCGCGGCCGGCGTCGGTGGCATCACCGAGTCCGACGCCACGCTGGCAGCCGCATCCAAGGCACTGGTCATCGGCTTCAACGTCCGTGCCGATGCCTCGGCGCGTAAGGTGATCGATACCTCGGGCCTCGACGTTCGCTACTTCTCGATCATCTACGACGTGATCGACCAGGTGAAACAGGCGGCTTCCGGCCTGCTGGGCAAGGAAGTGCGCGAAGAGATCATCGGCGTCGCTCAGGTGCGCGAGGTCTTCCGCAGCTCCAAGTTCGGTGCAGTCGCTGGCTGTATGGTCGTCGAAGGTACAGTCAAGCGCAGCAAGCCGATCCGTGTGTTGCGCGACAACACAGTGGTCTTCCAGGGCGAACTGGAGTCGCTGCGTCGCTTCAAGGAGCTGGTCGACGAAGTGCGTAACGGCATGGAGTGCGGTATCGCCGTGAAGCAGTACAACGACGTCAAGGTCGGCGACCAGATCGAATGCTTCGAGCGTATCGAGGTGGCCCGCACGCTGTAATGGTGCATGGCTCGAACATCGGGCCGTCACCCCAGCGGTGGTTTTATCGGCGGGCGGTGTGGATACCCACATCGCTCGCTTCGTTTTTGGGACCCACCATCATTTGAACAGTGCAGCCATGGATGGCCGCTTTTTGATCCCCGCGTTCATGGATGAACGCAAAAACCAAGGAGTGCGTCATGCCTTCTCGCGATTTCAAGCGTACCGACCGTGTCGGCGCCGAGCTGCGTCGTGAACTGGGTCTGCTGGTCCACGCCGCCGTGCGCGAGCACGGCTTGCCCCTGATGAGCGTGTCCGACGTGGAAGTGACCCGTGACCTGGATTGGGCCACGGTCTGGATTACTGCGTTGCAGCCGGAACGTTCCGCCGAGGCCATGAAGGCGCTCAAGGAGCTGGCGGTGGAATTTCGCCGCGAGCTGTCCCGCTCTATGCGCCTGCGCCGCGTGCCGGAGTTGCGTTTCAAGTACGACGACTCGGTCGATAAGGGTGAGCGCATCGAAAGCCTGCTGCGGCAGGAGGCCGAGCGTCATCCGGTGTCGTCCAAGGACGAGGCCGAGGATGCTGCCGAGGACTGAGGGTGTGTCTAGCGAGATGGCCCATGTTGCTGGGGCAGGGAAATGGGCCTGCGAAACCTCATGAGTAAGAAGAAAAGCCACATCCGTTTTCGCGACCTGCACGGCATCGTGCTGTTGGACAAGCCGCTGGGGTTGAGCTCCAACGCGGCCTTACAAGTCGTTCGCAAAAGCATCTTTCGGGCGGAGAAGGGCGGCCACACCGGCGCGCTCGATCCGCTGGCTACCGGTCTGTTGCCGCTGTGTTTTGGTGAGGCCACCAAGCTGGCCGGCATGCTGCTTGGCTCGCGTAAGGCCTATCTGGCTGAATGCAAGCTGGGTGTCACCACCAGTACCGCCGATCTCGAGGGCGAGATCATGCGGGAGCGTCCGGTGCCTGCGTTCTCTGACGCGACCATCGAAGCCTCGTTGGCCAAGCTGCGCGGGCGCATCACTCAGGTGCCCCCCGTTTATTCCGCGATCAAGCGGGATGGCGAGCGGCTTTACGTCAAGGCGCGGCGAGGTGAGGCGGTCGATGTGCCGCCGCGAGAGGTCGAGGTGTACAAGCTGGACGTAGTTTCCCGCTCGAACGATAGCCTCACCCTTCACGTCGAATGCGGCTCAGGTACCTACATCCGCAGCTTGGCCGTGGATCTGGGTGAAGACCTGGGCTGTGGCGCCCATCTGACGGCCCTGCGCCGCCTGTGGGTGGAGCCGTTCAGGGAGCCAGCCATGGTGACGGTCGAGCAGCTTCAGGCGGCGGCGGAGCAGGGTGACAACGCCCTGCTGGCGCACTTGCTGCCGGTGTCGGCAGGGTTGGCCGGCCTGCCAACCCTGCGATTGGATGCGGAGCAAACCCTGGCTGTCTCACAGGGGCAGCAGATTCCGCTTGACCCCTCCCTGAGTGGGCAAATGGCCGTGTTTGCGGAAGACGGCCGGTTGCTGGTTCTGGGCGAGGCGGAGGGTGGAAAGCTGCACATTGTGCGGGGTTTCAACCTGCCCCCGACCGCTTAGCATCGCAGTTGACCATGACGGTCTTGTTGTCATAGGGCTCCGGTCGCTACAATACGGAGCTTGTTCCAGACTTTTCATTCATCTAGGCGAAGCTTGCGCAACGTCATCGCGTGACGTTGCGCAAGCTTCGCACCGTTTTTTTAGGAAGAGATCACATGTCCCTTACCGCAGAACAGACCGGCAAGATCATCGCTGACTTCGGCCGCGTGCCGAACGACACGGGTTCGCCGGAAGTGCAGGTCGCCCTGCTGTCGGCCCGCATCGACCACCTCACCGGCCACTTCAAAGAGCACAAGCAGGATCATCACTCCCGCCGTGGTCTGCTGAAGCTGGTCAACCAGCGCAAGCGCCTGCTGGCGTACCTGAAGGATCGTGACCTGGCTCGGTACCAGAGCATCATTGAGCGCCTCGGCCTCCGTCGCTAATCCCTCAAAGGAACAACAAAGTGGCGAAAGTAACCAAGTCATTCCAGTTCGGTAATCACGAAGTCACACTGGAGACGGGCGAAATCGCCCGCCAGGCTTCCGGTGCCGTCATGGTCAGCATGGGCGGCACCGTCGTGCTGGTCACCGTGGTGGCCAATGCCAAGGCGAAGGAAGGTCAGGACTTCTTCCCGCTCACCGTCGACTACGTCGAGAAGTTCTACTCCGCGGGTCGCATCCCGGGTGGCTTCTTCAAGCGCGAAGGTCGCCCGACGGAGAAGGAGACGCTCACCTCGCGTCTGATCGACCGCCCGGTGCGTCCGCTGTTCCCGGAAGAGTTCAAGAACGAAGTGCAGGTCATCGCACAGGTCGTGTCGCTGAACCCGGAAATCGACGGTGACATCCCGGCCATGCTGGGTGCCTCCGCTGCGCTGAGCCTCGCCGGCATCCCGTTCAAGGGGCCGATCGGCGCTGCTCGCGTTGGTTACGCCAACGGCAAGTACTTGCTGAACCCGACTGCCACCGAGCTGAAGGCCTCCGAGCTCGACCTCGTCGTCGCCGGTACGTCCAACGCCGTGCTGATGGTGGAATCGGAAGCCAAGCTGTTGTCCGAGGAAGTGATGCTCGGCGCCGTGGTGTTCGGTCACCAGCAGTTGCAGGTCGCCATCCGCGCCATCGCCGAGCTGGCCACCGAGGCGGCTCGTCCGTCCATGGCATGGTCTGCTCCGGCCCGCAACGAGTCGCTGATCGCTGCCCTCACCGGCGCTGTCGGCAACCAGTTGGAAACCGCCTTCCAGGTGCGCGACAAGCTGCAGCGCCGTGACGCCATCTCCGCCATCAAGAGTGACGTGCTCGCTTCGCTGGCTGCCGACGTCGAAGCCAAGGGCTGGGACAAGGCCGAGCTGTCGAAAGAATTCGCCGAGCTCGAATACCGCACCATGCGCGACGGCGTCCTCAAGACGAAGATTCGCATCGACGGTCGCAACCTGGATGACGTCCGTCCGATCTCCATCCGTGTCGGCGTGCTGCCGCGCACGCATGGTTCGGCGCTGTTCACCCGTGGCGAAACGCAGGCGCTGGTCGTGACCACGCTGGGCACCACCCGTGATGCGCAGATCATCGATGCGCCGGAAGGCGAGTCGAAGGATCCGTTCCTGTTCCACTACAACTTCCCGCCGTTCTCGGTGGGTGAGGCCGGTCGCTTCGGCGCGCCGAAGCGTCGCGAAATCGGCCACGGCCGTCTCGCCAAGCGCGGCGTGCAGGCCGTCAAGCCGACCATCGAAGAATTCCCGTACGTGGTGCGCGTGGTCTCGGAAATCACCGAGTCCAACGGTTCCTCGTCGATGGCTTCGGTGTGCGGTTCGTCGCTCGCCATGATGGACGCCGGCGTTCCGCTCAAGGCTCCGGTGGCGGGTATCGCCATGGGCCTGGTGAAGGAAGGCAACGACTTCGTCGTGCTGTCGGACATCCTGGGTGACGAAGATCACCTCGGCGACATGGACTTCAAGGTGGCCGGTAGCGCCGATGGCATCTCCGCGCTGCAGATGGACATCAAGATCGACGGCATCACCGAAGAGATCATGAAGGTGGCGCTGGAACAGGCCAAGCGTGGTCGTCTGCACATCCTCGGCGAAATGGCCAAGGTGATCAGCACTGCCCGCACCGAGATGAGCGAGTTCGCCCCGCGCCTGCTCACCATCAAGATCCATCCGGACAAGATCCGCGAAGTGATCGGCAAGGGTGGCGCCACCATCCGTTCGATCACCGAAGAGACCGGCACCACCATCGACATCAGCGATGACGGCACCGTCATTATCGCTTCGGTCAATCGCGAAGCCGCCAATGCCGCCAAGGCGCGCATTGAGCAGATCGTTTCCGACGTCGAGCCGGGCCGCATCTACGAAGGCAAGGTTGCCAAGCTGATGGATTTCGGCGCGTTCGTGACCATCATGCCGGGCAAGGACGGCCTGGTGCACGTCTCGCAGATTTCCAGCGAGCGCGTGGAGAAGGTCTCCGACAAGCTGAAGGAAGGCGACATCGTCAAGGTCAAGGTGCTGGAAGTGGACAAGCAGGGCCGTATCCGCCTGTCCATGAAGGCAGTGACCGAGGACGAGGGCGCAGGTGCCTAAGTCGTCGATCTGACGTAATGATAAAAGCCCGGCGAAAGCCGGGCTTTTGTTTTGTGTATGAGTGGCAGCTGATGCTGCGTCGCAATATTGCGGATTATTCGTCGGGGACTAATACGCTTTTTGCGTCTCCCGCAACATGCTTTTGCTACGATGGCCCGAGCATCATGAGGAAGCGGGCATGGCTGAGCAGGCGAATGATTTTCTGAAGGATTACCAGGCGATGGCACAGCAATCGTGGGATGCCTGGACCCGCTACCTGCAGCAGAACAGCCCCTCATCGAATCCTTTCGGCGGCGGCGCGTCTCCCTTCGGTTCGTCCAGCACCGGTGATGACTTCATGGCGCGCAGCATGGCGGCCCTCAAGGGATACGGTGACTGGCTCCAGGGCGCGGCGAGCAGCGGTCTGGGGCAAGGCCCGGCCGACTGGCAGCAGTCCCTACAGAATCTGTTCTCCAACCTGGGCGGCCAACCGTTCGCGAACGCCTTCGCCAGCATCGACAGCGAGGCCGCAAAAAGTTTCGGGCAGTTGTGGCAATCCTGGTTCCAGGCGAACCCTCCGGGTGCGCCGGGCATGAAGTTCGATGTCGAGCACTTCGCTGCTTTCGGTTACACGCGTGAAAAGCAGCGCCTGCAGCAGGCGCTGACGGCGGCCATGCAGAACTACACGGAATGGGCTGGCAAGTACCAGACCCTTATCCAGCGTGCAAATACCGAAGGCTTCGAGCGGTTGCAGGGCAAGCTCGCCGACTTGACCGATTCGTCCAAACAGATCGAATCACTCAAGGCGCTTTACGATTTATGGGTAGACGCGGCGGAAGAGGCCTATGGAAAAATTGCCCTGTCCGAAGAATTCCGCCACGCCTATGGCGAAATGGTGAACGCGCAGGGTCGTGTGCGCCAGCTGCAACAATCGCAGCTCGATGCGTGGTGTCGTGACTTGGGACTGCCCACGCGCAGCGAAGTCACCGCGCTCGGCAAGCGCATGCACGAACTGCGACGTGAGGTACGCGGGCAGCGCGGCGCTCAGGACAACGATGAAATCGCCAATCTGCGTGCCGAAGTGGCCGCGCTGAAGCGGCAGCTCGCCGACAAACCGCGGCCGGCGAAATCGGCGGAGAAGAAAGTACCGTCGCGTAGCGGCAAGCGCGCAACGGATGACGTAGTCGCTGTGCGCCGTCCCAAGGCAGCACCCGCGGTCGCCGCCCGCAAATCCGTAGCCCGCGGCGTCAAGCGCAAGTAAGGAGTTCTCATGTATCCACCGCTTCGCCTCGACCCGGCTGCGTTGATGGGCGAGATTTCCGCTTTCCAGCGCAAGCTGACGGCGGGCATGGACAACCTCAAGCATCAGCTTGAGCCTGAGTATGCGAATACGCCGCGCGAGCTGGTGTATCGCGAGGACAAGCTGTCAGTCTGGCGCATGAAGGGGCAGGGTAAGCCGACGGCGAAAACGCCGACGCTGATCGTCTACGCGCTGGTCAATACGGTGTGGATGACGGACCTGCAAGAGGATCGCTCCATGGTCCGCAACCTGCTCGAACAGGGTGAAGACATCTACCTGCTCGACTGGGGCTATCCCGACGCCGTCGATCGCTGGCTTACCCTGGACGATTACATCAACGGTTACCTCGACCGTTGCGTGGATGCGGTGCGCAAGGCGGCGGGCGCCGACGCGATCAACCTGCTGGGCATCTGCCAGGGCGGCACGTTCTCGCTCTGTTACACCGCGACGCACGGTGAGAAGGTCCGGAACCTGATCACCATGGTGACGCCGGTGGACTTCCAGACACCGGACAACATGTTGTCGAGCTGGTCGCAGCAAATGAACGTCGACCTGTTCGTCGACTCCATGGGCAATATTCCCGCGGAGTTGCTCAACTGGGTTTATCTCACCTTGAAGCCGGTTCGCCTGAACCAACAGAAATACGTGGGCTTGGTCGACATCCTCGACAACCCCAAAGAGCTGCAGAACTTCCTGCGCATGGAGCGCTGGATCTTCGATTCGCCGGACCAGGCGGGTGAAGCTTTCCGCGAGTTCATCAAGGAGTTCTATCAGCAGAACAAGCTGATCAAGGGTGAGCTGATCATTGGCGGCAAGCCGGTGGATCTGGGCATGATCACGCAGCCGGTATTGAATATCTTTGCGGAGCAGGATCACCTGGTTCCGCCCGATGCCTCGCGCGCACTGGGTCGTCACGTCGGTACCACTGACTACACGCAGTTGGCGTTCAAGGGCGGTCACATCGGCATCTATGTGTCGAGTCGCGCCCAGCGCGAGGTGCCGCCGGCCATCCACCAGTGGCTCAGTACGCGAAACTGAGCCTTCTACACGATCATCAAGGTAGGGGCAGGGGCATGGAAAAACGTCTGCATCGGTCGCTCACGGACAGGAAGATCGCTGGTGTCTGTGGCGGTGTAGCCGAGTACCTGGGATGGGATCCGACGCTGGTTCGCCTGCTGTGGGTGATCCTTACTCTGCTGGGTGGTTCTGGCGTGCTGATCTACATGGTGTTGTGGATCGTGATGCCCGAAGGCGTCTGAACATACGGCTGGCGCGTTGCCGCGTCGCTACTTTTCTTTCATCGCATCAACCAAAGTTGTTTATGGACTACGACCGTTACGACCGCATCCGTGCCGTGCAATGGCAGGGTGACCACCTTCGTCTACTCGATCAGCGCCTGCTTCCGCAGGAAGAGCGTTGGATCGACTGCACCAGTGCTGCTCAGGTCACGCAGGCCATCAAAGACCTCGCTGTACGCGGCGCGCCAGCCATCGGCATCGCCGCCGCCTGGGGCGTGGTGTTGGCTGCGAAGCAAGGTGAGGCGTTGGAGCCAGCGCTTGCCATGCTCCGCGCTGCGCGTCCCACGGCCGTCAACCTGATGTGGGCGCTGGATCGCATGAAGGCGCGGATCACCGCAGGCGCCGATGCCGCTGCGCTGGAGCGCGAGGCCCAGGCGATCCAGGACGAAGACCTGGCCGCCAATCGTCATATGGGTGAGCTCGGCGCCGGGCTTATTGCTCCGCGCTCGGGCGTGCTGACTCACTGCAATACGGGTTCGCTCGCAACCGCCGGTTTTGGTACGGCGCTTGGTGTGATCCGCGCGGGCGTCGCCGGTGGCCGCATCGAGCAGGTGTATGCCGGCGAGACGCGCCCGTGGCAGCAGGGTGCGCGCCTCACCATGTGGGAACTGGTGCGCGATGGCATTCCCGCCAAGCTCATCGCTGATTCCGCCGCCTCGCACCTGATGCGCTCCGGCGAAGTGCAATGGGTAATCGTCGGAGCCGATCGCATTGCCGCCAACGGTGACACCGCCAACAAGATCGGTACCTACCAGCTCGCCATCGCGGCACGCCACCACGGCGTGAAGTTCATGGTCGTGGCACCGTCGTCCACGGTCGACATGGCTACGGCATCGGGTGCGGATATCGAGATTGAGTTGCGCGACCCAGCCGAACTGCTGGCCGTAGCGGGCCGCCGTACGGTGGTGGAGGGCGCCGAAGCCTGGAATCCTGTGTTCGACGTGACGCCGGCCGAGCTGATCGATGCCATCGTCACCGAGCGTGGCGTTATCGAGCGCCCGACCACGCAGGCCATGCAAGCTCTGTTTGGTACATGAAGCTCTCGCGCCAGTTCTTTCTTTTCATGATCGGCGGCGTGATCGGCTTTGTGGTCGACGCTGGCGTGGCGCAGGCACTGGTCACCTGGGGTGACTGGAGCGCGTACTACTCGCGCCTGGTCTCCATTCCGCTAGCCGCTACCGTCACGTGGTGGTGGAACCGCCGGCAGACATTTGCCAGCCATGAAAGCGGGCGGGGACTGTTCTCCGAATGGCTGCACTGGATGGCGCTGATGGGCGTGGGTGCCATAGTGAACTACGGTACCTACGTCATCCTGCTGATCGTGTTTCCCATGTTGCATCGGTGGCCTGCTATCGCCACAGCCGGGGGCTCTGTTGTCGCCGCGGTGTTCAATTTTTCGACAGCTCGCCTGATGCTTTTCAAGGACGCCAAAACGTCCGCGTAACTCATTGATTGGCATGGTGAAAATTCTGTGAATCCCGCGCTGGACGTGGTACACTTCACAGGTTGTCTCCAGGCTGCCCGCGCCTACGTTTCAGGGGAGCGCGCAGGAGCCGTTTTTCTTAGATCAGGGAAGCCGATTGATGGCAGAACTCGCCAAAGAAGTCATTCGCGTCAACATCGAAGACGAGATGCGTCAGAGCTACCTCGATTACGCCATGAGCGTGATCGTGGGACGCGCCCTTCCAGATGTCCGCGATGGCTTGAAGCCGGTGCACCGCCGCGTTCTGTTCGCCATGAACGAACTCGGCAATGCATGGAACAAGCCCTATAAGAAATCGGCCCGCGTGGTCGGTGACGTCATCGGTAAATACCACCCGCACGGCGATTCGTCTGTCTATGACGCCATCGTGCGCATGGCGCAGCCGTTCTCGCTGCGCTACATGTTGGTCGATGGTCAGGGTAACTTCGGTTCGGTCGACGGCGATAACGCCGCTGCGATGCGATACACCGAAGTTCGCATGTCGCGCCTCACGCAGGAACTGCTTGCCGATATCGACAAGGACACCGTCGACTTCGGCCCTAACTACGACGAAAGCGAGCACGAGCCGCTGGTGTTGCCCACCCGCGTGCCGAACCTGCTGATCAATGGTTCGGCAGGTATCGCGGTAGGTATGGCCACCAACGTGCCGCCGCACAACCTCACTGAAGTTGTGTCCGCTGTCATCGCCCTGATCGACGAACCATCGCTGTCGATCGATGACCTGATGCACTACATCCCCGGTCCGGATTTCCCGACCGCCGGCATCATCAATGGCTCGTCCGGCATCATCGAGGCCTATCGCACCGGTCGCGGTCGCATCCTGGTGCGTGCGCGTACCGAGATCGAAACCGAATCCAACGGCCGCGAGACGATCCTCGTCCATGAGCTGCCGTACCAGGTAAACAAGGCTCGCCTGATCGAGAAGATCGCTGAGCTGGTCAAAGAAAAGAAGCTCGAAGGTATCAGCGAGCTGCGTGACGAGTCCGACAAGGACGGCATGCGCGTAGTCATCGAAATCCGTCGCGATTCGATGGCCGATGTCGTGCTCAACAACCTGTTCCAGCAGACGCAGTTGCAGGTCACGTTCGGCATCAACATGGTCGCCCTGTTGGATGGCCAGCCGCGCTTGCTGAACCTCAAGGACATCCTCGAGGCATTCATCCGTCACCGTCGCGAAGTGGTGACTCGCCGCACCATCTTCGATCTGCGCAAGGCTCGTGCTCGCGCGCACATCCTGGAAGGCCTGACGGTCGCGCTCGCCAACATCGACGAGATGATCGAGCTGATCCGCACCTCGCCGTCGCCGCAGGAAGCACGTGAACGCATGCTTGCACGCAAGTGGGAGCCGGGCATGGTGTCCGCGCTGCTCGCTGCATCCGGTGCCGAGGCGTCGCGTCCAGAAGACATGGATCCGCGTGATGGTCTGAAGGCCGACGGTTACCAACTGTCCGAAGTGCAGGCCCAGGAAATCCTGCAGATGCGCCTGCATCGCCTGACTGGCCTCGAGCAGGACAAGCTGTCGGACGAATATCGCCAGGTGCTCGAGACCATTCGTGGCCTCATCGAGATCCTGGAAGATCCTGCGCGTCTGCTCTCCGTGATCCGCGAAGAGTTGACGGCAGTGAAGGACGAGTTCGGCGACGAGCGTCGCACCGAAATCCAGCACTCGCAGGAAGATCTCAACGTACTTGACCTGATCGCGCCGGAAGACGTCGTGGTCACGCTGTCGCACACCGGTTACGTGAAGCGCCAGCCGGCCAGCACGTATCGTGCGCAGCGGCGTGGTGGCAAGGGCCGTTCGGCGTCCGCGCTGAAGGACGAGGATTTCGTCGAACAGCTGTGGGTGGTCAACACCCATGACACGTTGCTTACGTTCACCAGCACCGGCCGCGTGTACTGGCTCAACGTGTATCAGATGCCGGAATCGGGTCCCAACGCGCGTGGCAAGCCGATGGTGAACCTGCTGCCGCTGGGTGAGGGCGAGAAGGTGCAGGCGGTGCTGCCGGTGCGTGAATACACCGAAGACCAGTTTGTGTTCTTCGCCACCAAGCAGGGCACGGTGAAGAAGACGCCGCTGACCGAGTTCGCCTTCCAACTGCAGAAGGGCAAGATCGCCATCAACCTCGACGAGGGCGATGCACTAGTCAATGTCGCGCTCACTGGCGGCAACAGCGACGTGCTGCTGTTCGCCTCCAACGGCAAGACAGTGCGCTTTGACGAATCCGAAGTGCGTTCGATGGGCCGCACGGCAACCGGCGTGCGTGGCATGAAGTTGGCGGACGGCGCCGAGGTGGTCTCGCTGATCGTGGCGGCGGAGGGCGATATCCTCACCGCGACGGAACGTGGCTACGGCAAGCGCACCGTGCTCGACGAGTTCCCGAAAAAGGGGCGCGGCACGCAGGGCGTCATCGGCATTCAGTGTTCCGAGCGCAATGGTGCGCTGGTCGCTGCAATTCAGGCCACCGAAGCTCACGAGCTCATGCTGATCTCCGACCAGGGCACGCTGGTGCGTACTCGCGTGGCGGAAGTTTCACAGCTCAGCCGCAACACCCAGGGCGTCACGCTGATCCGCCTGCCAGCCGACGAAAAGCTGGTGAGCGTGGTGCGTCTCGATGCGGAAGCGGAGAACAGTGAAGGCGAGGGTGACGGTGGTGGCGACGGCCAAATATCGCCAGAGCAAGACGAACAGGTGTGAAGCCGGTTCTTGTTAACGTGGCAAACACGGCAAGAGGAAAAAGGGCAGACATCTAGTCTGCCCTTTTTTGTCACCGTTGCCCTTGGCTATCAGACGCGTCCTGTCATTTCCAGGGAGCAAGAACGGATGGCGTCTGATTGCCGGATTGCATGATCCAAGGATTCAGATTGAGGAAGGAGTTGAAATTCCCCACGTCGAGGCTACCCCAACCTGTCGTGGCGTCCCATCCCTTGGCCGCGGTGTAGAGGCCGTTGTTGCCGCTTTGAATGTCATGCAGTACCGACGAAAACTCCGCATTCATGGCCCAACCCAGCAAGGTTGTTTGAGGTATCGCTGAGTAGTAGATCATCGGCGCGGCGAAGCCGAGCTGATTGTTGTGCGCGCTCTGCAGTCGTGCCCACGCACCGACAAACAACGGCGACGCCAGGCTGGTTCCACCATTCGCCGTTTTTGTACCGTCCGCGTTGTAAATGCTCATGGGAGAGTTGACCCAATCCGCGTCAAAGGCGACGTCTGGTACTTGTCGGTACTGTCCCGTCAGGTTGCTCTGCCAAAATGGAATGAGTTCCGAGCTACTGATACCGCCGCCACTGTACGGCCACACTGTCTCGTTGGCGTATTTGTCAATTTGAAGCGGCCATAGCGACAGGGCAGTTGTAAGCGTAGTGCCTCCTACAGCGACGACATAAGGTGAGCTGGCTGGATAGCCAGCTGTAGGGTGGGTCTTCGAGCCATAGTTTCCATTGGCCGCGCCAAGCCCTACTTCAATCGGCCCCCAAGGCTGCACATCGGGTGTGAAAAAGCACGGGTAGGCGCCGCTATCGCCGGATGCGGCCACAAATGTCTGTCCCTGGACCACACCAAGTTCGAACACCGGATCGGCAAAGTTCAGATCTGAATCGCTACTTCCCGGTACGTTCGAAGTTGATGGGCATTCGCCCTCGCCAAAGGACATATTGATCACCTGGGCCGTGTTGTCGCTTACCGCGCCATTGATAGCCTGCAGGAGCGCTCCGTCGTCTGGAGCAGCGGCGCCCATAAGCGCCGGCAGCAGTGATGACCAGTCGTTCACAGGGTTACTCGTTCCTGGCGCAAATATATTATTCATCAGCACGTTGTAGACATCAGTGTTGATGAAGTCGGTGAGATTTGTGTAGGCACTGTAGAACGTGAGCTTCTTTACTCCGCCAGTCATGCCCACTATGGCTTGGGCATCCATCTGGAACTCCATCTCTTCCGCGCCGTTGCCACCATCTGTTTTGGAACTCGGATTGCCGTACACCTTGACTTCGGTGGGTACGGCGGGAATGTTCAAAGCCTTTTCCATGGTAGCCAGAGCGCTAACGGGCTGTGTCATGTCACCCCAGCCAATAATGGCGACTTCGGTGTTATTGGCAGACGGCAGCCCGTCTGCACCATAAGTCTGCGCTAGCCCTGTCGGAGAAATGCCACCGTTGAGAAGGTCGACGATGTTGTTGCTCGAGTTGGACGACGGGGGCGCGTGAAAAGTGTGCATCCGATTCAGGGTTTGCAGCCCCAATACTTGATCAATGATTGCGACGAGCTCCGCAGGTACTTGCACGCTTTGCGTGTTGGCAAGTCCATTGATAAGGCCGTTGGACGCGGTACAAAACGCCATTGCTGTATTGAACGCTAATTGCGCCTGCGCTGTTGTGGCGTATGCGGTTACCAGCATGCGATTTTTTGCGATATGTACCTTAGTCATGCCCTGTCGGGTCAGATAGTTCGCTACAGCTTGTGCCTGCTGTTGAGTTGGTGCAAAGAGGTCTGTGGCATCTTTCTGACTGAGAAACATGTGATAGGACTGGGTGCCAGGTGTATAGAGATCATGGATGTACTGATCTAACAGTTCCTTGTTTTGGAGTTTGAGGGAAACGGTAATGGCAACACCCTGCGGTTGAATCTCGCCAGTGAAACCGCACTGCGAGGCAGCCGGGACCGGTGTCTTTGTGGATATCCATGAGCCTGGATTTGTTTGCGCGAATGCGACGCTTGCGCTTAGTTGAAGTGCCGTAGCCAGTGCGATAGTCAAGGCGTTTCGCGCACGGGAACGCCCACAGCGTGATGCGATGGTCATTAGATCGTCTCCCCTTGCTGATGAAAGGAATGCCATCCACATTCGCGACAGCAACTCGCGCTGCGCGCGAATGTCGGATGTCATGCGATGAGTAGTCCTTTTCTTTGGGGCTGGCGCCAACGAGCCGACTCCCCCGCGCCAACATAGTCACGGCTTCGGGCTGTGACTATCCAATTTCTTCTATTTTGAGCGCTGATGTTTTGTTGAATTGGATGGGCCTGTGGCCTGGGGCGCAGCGCAAGAAGTTCGTTGAGGGTGCAAGAGCTATCTTGTGGATCGTAGCCATGGAGGGACATCCTCACCTCGACGGAGTGTGGCTACGGGAGCACGTGCTCTAGGAGTTTCGAACAAGACCAAGGTATACAGGGCGTGGTGCGTCTCAATGCAGAGGCGGGGAACGGTGAAGGCGAAGAATGTACGATCGGCGCCGCCCTGGAGACACTCGCTGATGACGAATGATCGTTCGTCAATCGTTGCTCATTTTCTTTAAAAGAGACCCGGCGCACGCCGGGTTTCTTTTTTGCCCCGTGTCAGCTGGTTGTGATCTCAATGGCGTCGACGCGAGTGCCGTAGAACGCCAGATAGTCCTTGATGCCAGCCACCGCATCGTAGGGGTGCTCATACGTCCACACGGCGTTCGTGCCGCGCTCGCCGAGCGACGGGATGCTGTAGTACGAGCAGTCACCTTTGTACGGACAGTACGTATGGTGATCGGTGCGTTCGAGCAAAGACATGTCGACATCTTTGCGTGGCACATAGTGCACGATGGGATAGGTCGCTTCCCGTAGGCTCAGTGATGAGCGCGTGTCGGCCAGCACATGACCCGCGGCGCGTACCACAATGTGCTCGGAACTCGGTGTCGCCGTGATGGGGTGATCGGGTCCAGGAATACGTTGTTCTCTTGCACTCATGTCTATGGCTCCCGTTGCCGTCTTTCTAGAGCGTGGACGTTACGCCATGCCGCGGCAAGGAACGGTGGAGAGCGCTCTTTCATGGCGTGAAACCGACGGTTTGCCAGAGCGGAGCGGGTTCGTACACGGCGCCACCAGCAATGGTCTTGTCCACCTTGCGAGTGTTGTGAATGTCGGCGAGCGGATCGCCATCGAGCAATACCATGTCGGCGCGCTTGCCGACGGTGATTGTGCCAAGTTCCTTGTCCAATCCCATGAAGTGCGCGGGCACACTGGTCGCGGCCTGCAAGGCTTCCATTGGTGTGAAACCGGCCTGCACGTAGATTTCCAGTTCACGGTGGAGCGAGTACCCGGGAATGGCCTGGTCCGTGCCCGCCACGATTTGCAGGCCTTGCCGATGCAGTTCACGCAGCACGGTGAACATGTCCTTGTAGTACTCATTTGCGCGGGCCGCACGCTCCGGGGGAACACCGGGCGTGTCTAGCGCGGTCGCAAGCGACGGCGGCAAATGCGTCACGCCGGGCTCAAGACTGGACAACGTTGTGGTGCCGGGATGCATCCAGATTTCGTACAACGCAATCGTGTCGTCGAACACGGTGTGGTGTTGCTTATAGAGGGCAAATTCGTCGGTTGCCTTGGCGTCACTCAGATCCAGGGGCGGCAGCGGTTTGTCGGGTGCTACGTCGATGAAGCCACGCGTGACGAAATCGATATGATTGATGCTGTCGTAACCCGCCTTGACCACTTGCGGCGCTGTCATGCCGAAGGGCACGTGGCCAGTCACCGTCATGCCGAGTCGATGCGCTTCTGCGGCAATGACCGGCACCAGTTCGGGCTTCATGCTGCTGTAGATCTTGATCTGCCGTGCGCCCACCTGTTTGTAGCGCTGCACGACGGCGATGGCTTCGGCAGGCGTATCCGCCGTGACGGCACCGAGTGTCTTGGGGCCCGTGCTGTCCACCAGGCCGGCGATGAGAATACGCGGGCCGATGCCGTGCCCTTGGTCCAGCGCATCGCGTACCGAGGTGATGAAGTCGAACTCGTTGCCGCAGTCGCGTACGGTGGTGACACCTGACGCGAGATACACCGGTCCCCATTCCACCTGCTCGTAGTGGGCATGCATGTCCCACAGGCCAGGGATAAGGAATTTGCCCGACCCGTCGAGTACGCTATATCCCGCGAGGGACATCGGCGTTTGCTTCTGGTCGGGCAGGATGCGTGCGATGACGCCGTCATCCACGAGCACCGTGGCATCCTTGCGAGGTGGCGCACCCGTACCGTCGATCAATGTGACGTGGGTAATGGCCAGTCGTTTTGCTGGGGGTCTGTGCGCGTTGGCACCCAAGCGCGCCAGTGATGCCAGGCTGTCGTTGGCGGCACGTTGGATGAAGGCGCTGAGAGCAGGTTCGTACGATTGGCGCACGGCTTCAAAGTGATCTTCTTCCGCATCGCGGGTGACGAGCGCGACGAGCTTGCCGTCGTCGTCCATCCACAAGGTTTCCGAACCCCATGCCAGGCCGGTTACTTCATAGCCGTGCAAGGTTGTGGAGTGCCCCGCCACATTGACCTGCAGATCCGTCGTAGGCGCGACATGAATGGATTCGCCGGGTGGTGCGTCGATGCGCGCTGGTTTGCCCTTGGCCAGCCAGAATCGCATCAGCATCTGCTGCATGGCCACCGGCGAATAGCCGTCCATCAGGAAGCTGTGCTCGTTCGCCGCGAAGGTTTTGTGTTCATCGCCACGCTTGAGCTCGATCTGTTGCTGTGTAGCGTTGAGCGTGAATTCGTCGTGCAGCTCCGAGAAGCGCGAGGATTTCCCCTCGGTCTTCAACGACAGAGGATGGGCGTCGTCCTTTGCGTGATAGACAGTGGTCAGCGGTACGGCGGTGCCACGGTCGGTGAACTTGAAATCGGAGGTGAGCGTCAGTTGTCCGGCATCGCGATGGATCGCGTAGTGCTCTTCGCCGATGGCCCGGGCGAACTTATGCAGGACGAAAGTGCCTTGTTCGTCGGGTGCTGCGGTCTGTGCATACGAAGCCTGCGCAAGAACGAGCGAAGCGAGAAAACCAAGGGAGCGGAGGTGCGCTGGCAACATGAGGAACTCCACGGCATAAAGGGCGGTTGGAGCACGGCAACGTGAAGCGAACGAACGGTGACTGCCAGGGGAGGCAGTGCGTGAGGTGAGATGATGCGCGTTGGCGCATCATCCCGTCAGGCCCATTAGTTGGAGATCTGTTCCAGCATGGCTTCGGCCATCGAGACGCGGAACTCGCCCGGTGCCTCGACGTGCAATTGCTTCACCACGCCGTTTTCGGCGTACAAGGCGAAGCGCCTGGCGCGCAGGCCCATGCCATAGCTGCTGCCATCCAGGTCCAGTCCAAGGGCCTTGGTGAAGTTGCCGTTGCCATCCGCGAGCATCAGCAGCTCTGGCGGTACGTTCTGGGACGCTGCCCAGGCCTGCATGACGTAGGCATCGTTCACTGCCAGGCACATCACATCGATGCCGCGCTCCCTGAACTGGGCAAACTGCTGCACATAGCCCGGCAGGTGCCGATTGGAGCAGGTAGGGGTGAAGGCGCCGGGTACGGCGAACAGCACGACCTTCCGGTCTGCGAAGAGGGCGCCGGTCTGTGCCTGCTCGATGCCGTTGCCAACGACACGGATGTCGATGTCGGGCAGGGTGTCGCCGACCTGGATGCTCATGGACGTCGTGCCTGTGAGATGAGAGAGCAGCGATCCTAGCGCCAGCGGTGGTCCTTGTCGCCTTGAATCACGCGGTTTTCGCACCCATTTGGCTGACCATAGAGAGGGTGGCAATCCGTTGCCACGCATCACCCATACAAGTCGGGCGACCTTAACGACAGGCTGGCGGGGCACCATGATTCCCGTCTCGCCGGTACGGGCCGGGGGATTGCCGGGGAGTGGCTGTGGAATTCAAAGACTATTACGACATTCTTGGCGTCAAGCCGGAGGCCAGCGAGACGGAGATCAAGTCCGCCTACCGCAAGCTGGCCAAGAAATACCACCCGGACCGCAACAAAGAGGCGGGTGCGGAAGAGAAATTCAAGGCGATCAACGAAGCCAATGAAGTGCTTCGCGATGCCGAAAAGCGCCGCTCGTACGACGAGCTCCGCGCCGGCGGTTACCGTGGCGGCGAGCAGTTCCGGCCGCCGCCGGGCTGGGGTCAGGGCCATGGGCACGATTTTGGCGGCGATGGCGGCGGTGACTTCAGCGATTTCTTCGAGAGTCTGTTTGGGCGTGGTGCGGCCCCCGGCCATCGTGGCGGCCCGCGCGCGCGCCGTGGTGGCGACGTGCACGCGCACGTGCAGATCGACCTGCAGATGGCGTTCGACGGCGGCAAGACCCGCGTGGTCCTGCAGGACGGAAGCGGTGGCGAACGCGTGCTGGAGGTGAAGATTCCAGCCGGCATCCAGCCAGGTCAGGTCATTCGCCTGGCGGGGCAGGGCCATAGTGGTTCCGGCGGCGCGCCCAATGGCGATCTGCTGCTGGAAGTGGGCATCCGCGACGACGCGCGTTTTCGCCTGGACGGTCGCAACGTGTTGCACGTGCTGCCCCTCGCGCCATGGGAAGCCGCTCTCGGTGCGACGTTGCCCGTCCCGACCCTGGCAGGCACGGTGGATATGCGCATTCCGGCGGGTTCACAGTCGGGCCGCAAGCTCCGCTTGAAGGGGCGTGGGCTGCCGGGGGCGCATCCGGGCGATCAGCTGGTGGAGCTGTCCATACGGGCACCGCTGGCGGATACCGATGGTCAGAAGAAAGCCTACGAGGCTTTGCGCGAGCAGTTCGCTGATTACGATCCTCGCCGTTGAGCAAGCTCGTGCAACGAAAAACGGCGCCGAAAGGCGCCGTTTGCGTTGGAATGAAACTGTGCCTTAGGCGGGCAGTAGTTCCTTCAGCGTGGTGACCAGTTCTTCTTCCCGGATCGGCTTGGTGACGTAGGCCTTTGCACCCTGGCGCAGCCCCCAGACCTTATCGGTTTCCTGGTCTTTCGTGGTCACCAGCACGACTGGAATGTGCTGCGTGTCCGGGTCCTTGCTGATGGTGCGGGTCGCCTGGAAACCGTTGAGGTTCGGCATAACCACGTCCATCAGAATCAGGTCGGGGCGTTCGCGCCTCGCCGCTTCGACACCGGCAGCGCCATCCTCAGCGGTCAGCGCTTCATGCCCGAGCTTTTCGACGATGCGCTTGATGCCCAACAGCTGAGACGGCGAATCGTCGACGATCAGGATGCGTGCCATAAGGTGAAGTTCCCCTTGTTGTTTCGTTGGATTCTATGACGTGACCGCGATGCTTCCAAGTTGAGCGAACGCTCAGCTTGCGCTACCTATACGTACCACGGTACGGCCAAACGATTCACCGGCCAACATGCGCGAAAACACGTCGGGCAATTGCTCCATGGTGACCTCACGCGTGGCGATGCGCTCAAGATGTTGCGGCTTCCAGTCGCTGGACAGGCGCTCCCACACCCGCTCGCGGATGTCCCGGGCAGTGCCGGCAGAGGCGATGCCGAGCAGGCTGGCGCCACGGATGATGAAGGGCATGACCGTGGTTTCTAGGCCGATGCCGCCTGCATTGCCACAGATGGCGACATTGCCATAAGGCGCGATGAGCGGCAGCAGCCCGGCCAGCATGGCGCCGCCGACGTTATCCAGCGCGCCACCAAAACGTGCTGAGTCCATCGGCTTGCCGCTGAAGGCGAGCTGGTGGCGGTCGATGCATTCGGCGGCGCCCAGGTCGCGCAGGAAGTCGAAATGCGAGGCCTTGCCGCTGATGGCATGCACGGCATAGCCGGCACGCGTGAAGATGTCGATGGCCAGCATGCCCACGCCGCCGGTGGCGCCCGTCACAGCAATGGGGCCATGCGCTGGCGTCTGGCGATTGTCTTCCATACGCAGCAAGGCAAGCGCTGCCGTAAAGCCGGCTGTACCGATGACCATGCTGTCGCGCAGGCTCAGTCCCTTGGGCAAGCGAATAGTCCAGGCCGAAGGTAGCCGCGCGTACTCGCTGTAGCCACCGTCGCGTGTTTCCGACAAGCCGCTGCCTGTGCACAGCACGGCATCGCCTTCCTTATAGGCGGGGTCAGCGGAGGCGACGACGGTGCCGGCGACGTCAATGCCACCGTTGAGCGGGTATTGACGGAGGATCTTGCCCTTGCCGGTTCCGGCAAGCGCGTCTTTGTAATTAACGGAGGAATAGGCGACTTGGATCAGTACTTCGCCGGGACTCAGCGCGTCCGCGTCGATAGTTTCCAGGGCACCGCGATAGCCGGCGCCGTCGTTATGGATGCGAAAAGCGCGAAAGGCGCCGGGTGTACTCATGGCCAATCTCTTTGTCGTTGCGCGTGAAACCGGTGGATCAGGCTTCGACGCTGCTGCGGTCGATCCATTTGGGCATGTAGGAGCCCTGATAGTGCTCCATCCAGTCGAACAGCTGCTGCATGTCCTGACCAAACCATACACTCTCGCGCTGCTCAGGGCGCACGAAACGTTCCGCGACCATGTGATCCATCATGGCACTCAGTTGTGCGTAATAGCCGCGCACGTCCAGGAAGGCGCAAGGGTAACGGTGCAACCCAAGTTGTGCCCAGGTAAGCATCTCGAACATCTCGTCCATGGTGCCAAAGCCGCCGGGGAGGGCAACGAAAGCATCGGACAACTCGAACATGCGGGTTTTGCGCTGGTGCATGGCTGTCTCTTATACACATCTAAAAGGGGGGGGGGGGGGGGGGGGGGGGGGGGGGGGGGGGGGGGGGGGGGGGGGGG
>NZ_JAELTQ010000200.1 GCF_016428905.1 Dyella sp. ASV24
GGCGCAGGCCGTTGCGATCCAGCGTGCAGGCGGCGTAGTGGCCATCACACATCACCAGGCCGGCCGGGCCGTCCCACGGCTCGCAATGCAAGGCGTAATACTCGTAGAACGCGGCAAGATCTTCGTCGATGCCCTCGCGCGCGGCAAAGGCCGGCGGCACCAGTACGCGCATGGCGGTCAGCAGGTCGAGTCCACCGGCGATCAGCACTTCCAGCGCGTTATCGAGGCTTTCCGAATCCGATCCCGTCTGACGAACCAGCGGTCCGATGTCGGACAAGTCCAGCAGCGGTGAATGCAGAATCGATTCGCGCGACTGCATCCAGCGGCGATTCGCGCGGATGGTGTTGATCTCGCCGTTATGCGCCAACAGGCGGAACGGCTGCGCCAGACGCCACTGTGGTGTGGTGTTGGTGGAGAAACGTTGATGGAACACCACGGCATCGGCGCTCAACGACGGATGCGTGAGATCCGCAAATACCTCACGTAGGCGGCCCGGAGCAGCCATCGCCTTGTAACCGATGACCTGCGCGGACAGCGTGACCACATAGAAATGCTCGTCACTCACCAGCGCGGTTTCGGCCCGGCGACGCGCACGGAACAAGGCACGCTCGAACACGCCATCATCCATCGATGACGCAGGCTCCACAAAAATCTGCCGCACATGGGGCTTGGCTGCGGCCGCAAGCGGACCACACGCCTCGGCATTTACGGTGACCTCGCGCCAGCCCGCAACATGCAGGCCTTCCTCACGCAGGTGATCTTCCAACACCGACACCGCTGCATCACCGCCGCGGGGATCAAGGAACACCACGCCAGCGGCAAAGCGCTCACCCACCACAATACCCGCGTCGTCGGCCAGCGCTTTCAACCAGTCCAGCGGACGATGAAAGAGCACACCGCAGCCGTCGCCACTCACGCCGTCCGCGTTCACACCACCGCGGTGGGAAAGTTTGGCCAGTGCATCGAATGCAGTGTCCACTACCCATGCGCTCGCTCGGCCATCGATCTGTGCCACCAGACCAAAACCGCAGCTGTCGTGCTCGAACGCAACGTCGTAAAGCGTCGCCGAACCTGCTTGCGCCATCTCGCCTCCCCAGGCCGATGGTGGGAGACGCGTCGTCCCAACGGAGCCGAAGGCGCCGCTGTCACGCGTCCATAGTGTGACTTTGACTAAAGCACATATTGGTGCGTCGCGTCAAAGACATCTTTACGTCCAAATGAAAGTTTCAAATGGAAGTGTTTTCTTGTCTCGCGAGACAAATATCGCGATGCACTACGTCGTGCATCGATCATGGGTGATCGCACACATGCACACCATCGATCGACAACGCGCATGCGATTCGCATCGCACGGGCCATACCAGTGATCGCACTGGCGTTGCGATGAAGAGCACATGACCGGGACCAGCGGGCGGCGTTGCCCGGCTCGCGCGCCGTCATGGCCCTCTGTGATAATCAGCCGATGCCCATACCAGTCCGTCGTGCCCGCCCCCTCGTCTGCGCCGTCACCGGCGTCCTTGTCCTCGCCCTCGGCGCGGCGACCCAGCCTGCCTGGGCGCTGCAGGACAGCAAGACCAAGGCCGAGCAGGCCGATGCCCAGAAGAAGCTGTCGGACGTTCGCAGCAAGATGGAGGCACTGGCCAAGGAGCAGGCCGAGACCGCTTCCAAGCGCGACAACGCCACCGCAGAGCTGGCCAAGCAAGCCAATGCCGTGGCCAGCGCCGCCAAGGCCGTGCGCGACACCGACAATCAGCTGGCCTCCAAACAGAAGGAGCTCGGTGACCTGGAGGCCCAGCGCGCCGAGTTGCAGAAGAATCTGGAAGGTCAACGCGCCGCCATCGCCGAGCTGCTGCGCGCCACCTATGCACTGGGCCGTGGCTCGGACCTGCGGTTGTTGATGGGGGACGACGATGTCGCCCGCATCGCCCAGGCGCTCGCCTACTCCAAGTATTTCCAGGAAGACCGCGTAGCCCGCGTGCAGAAGCTGATGGGCGACCTGGCCCACCTGCAGGATCTGGAAACCCAGATCACCGCTCAGCAGCAAGCCCTGCAGACGGCCCGCACCGAGCGAGCGACGCAGGCCAAGGCGCTGGAACAGCAACGCGCCAGCCAAGCCAAGCTGGTGGCCGACACCGACGCCCAGTACAAGGATCAGGCCAGCAAGCTGGCCGCACTGAAGCAGAACGAAGCCTCGCTGAACTCGCTGGTGGCCACGCTGCAGAAAGCCATCGACGAGGCGGCCCGCGAAGCCGAGCGTGCCGCCAAGGCCAATGAGGGCAAGGCCGCACCGCCAGCGGGCAAGGGCTTGGCCAATATCCGCGGCAACCTGCCCTGGCCTGCGCCCGGCGCGGTCAACACCTATGGCAATGGCGTGCTGATCAAGGCGCCCGGGGGCAGCGAGGTGAAGGCCGTGGCCTCCGGGCGCGTGGTCTATGCCGCCTTCCTGCGTGGTTACGGCATGCTGGTCATCGTCAGCCATGGCGGCGGCTGGATGAGCATGTACGGCAACAACGAGACGATCCTGCACGGCGTGGGCGACCAGGTCAGCGTCGGCGAGGCGGTTGGCACGGCCTCCGCCCCCACCGGGGTCAATACCGGCGTGTATTTCGAGCTGCGCCAGAACAACTCGCCTGTGGACCCGCGCACATGGCTGGGAAAAAAGGGTTAATCCGACATTGACGCCAGCTACGCAGCGTCGCACGCTAATCTCTGTAGCGTATTGAATTTTGGCAACATCCGGCGGTCGAACAGCCATATGGCCCGCCGCCGGGCCCGCCCCCACAAGCTAGACCGGAGTCCCCCATCCATGCGGTTTTCCTCCTTGAGCCTGGCCGTCCTGCTGCTGGCGGCGCCGCTGGCGCAGGCGCAGACCGCGCCGGCCACCAGCCACGACGCCAAGCCGACGACGGGTGCGGCGCCGGCCTCAGCCTCGTCCGTGCCCGATCAGGTGGATCTGGATGACGTGCGCAACTTCAGCCGCGTCTACGAGATTGTGCGCCAGGCGTACGTGGAACCGGTGGACAACAAAACCCTGATGAAAGCCGCCATCAGCGGCATGCTCAGCGGCCTGGACCCGCACAGCGAATACCTCGATAAGGACGGACTGGCCGAACTCAGCGAAGACACCACCGGCCAGTACGGCGGCCTTGGCATTGAAGTGCTGCAGGTGGACGGCACGCTGCGCATCATCGCCCCTATCGACGACACCCCTGCCTCGCGCGCGGGCATCAAGCCAGGCGACACCATCGTGAAAATCGATGGCAAGACGGTGGAACCCGAAAACATCGATGACATGTTCAAGGCGCTGCGCGGCGACCCAGGCAGCAAGGTCACCCTTACCATCCTGCATGAGAAGAGCGACAAGCCCATCGACATGCCGCTGGTGCGCGAGAAGATCTCCGTCACCAGCGTAAAGACGCGCGAAATCGAACCCGGCTACGCCTATATCCGCATCAGCCAGTTCCAGGACGACACCGCGCCTGACCTGGAGAAGAAGCTCGGCGAACTGATCCGCAAGAACGGTCCGCAGAAGGGCGCCATCCTCGACCTGCGCTCCAACCCGGGCGGTCTGCTCACCGCCGCCGTCGGCGTAAGCGATGACTTCCTCAATTCCGGCACCATCGTCACCACCCGCGGCCGCCTGCAGGATTCCAACCTCAGCTTCGAGGCCCACGCCGGCGATCTGCTCAATGGCGCGCCGATGGTGGTGCTGGTGGACAACGGCACGGCCTCGGCGGCGGAGATCGTTTCCGGCGCGCTGAAGGACAATCATCGCGCCCTGATCGTGGGTCGCCGTACCTTCGGCAAAGGCGTGGTGCAGACCGTGCTGCCGCTGGACAACGAGCATGCGGTAAAGATCACCACAGCCCGTTATTACACGCCCAACGGCACCTCCATCCAGGCCGAAGGCATCAAGCCTGACATCGCCCTGGCCGACCTTGCGGTGAACAAGGCTGACAGCGCCCCCACCTTGGTGAGCTCCGAAGCCGACCTGCCGAATCATCTCGCCAATGAGGATGGCACCTCGAAGGGCAAAGACATCGACAACGATGGCAGCGCGGAGAATGCCAAGTTGGCGACGCAGGATTACGCGTTGTCACAGGCGTTGAATGTGTTGAAGGGGTTGGCGCTGAATCGTTCGACGTATGGGGCTCCGGTGGCGGTGCCGACGAAGCATTGATGGGTTCGGACCTGGTCGCAGAACTGCCTGGCTTTTCTCCCTCTCCCTTCCGGGGAGAGGGTTGGGGTGAGGGGTCAATCTAGCCTCACCGTTGTTACTGTCATCCCGGCGAAGGCCGGGATCCAGAGCCTCGGTGTTTGGCTTTAGCGATATCGCGACCTGGCTCGCCTGCCGCGGGCTTTCGAACCGCTGCCGCGGTCCGAGTCACTTTTCTTTGCTTGCCCAAAGAAAAGTAACCCAAAGAAAGGGCACCCCGGAATCGGCGCCTTCCGGGCTACGCCCTCCAGGTACGCGGTCGGGTTCCGGGCTTTTCGACGGGGCTCCTGCCCCGACGAAAAGGAATCGGCATCCCTGCCGATCCCCCTGCGGGCCTTTTCTCCACCCGCCCGCCGCCTCATACGGGGCCCGGAAGATCAAAAGCGCAAAGCTGACGGCTCGTGCAGCGGAGCTGCACATCGCATCGCGGCAGGTCGCGTTGCTTCTGCTCTAGGTGCACAAAGTCGAGGCAGAAGAGAAAAGCAACGCCGTTAGGTGGCGAGTTCTCCCCACCGGTCGGGAAGCGTAGCGTCTGCTTTACCTTGCCCCAGTGGAGGGAAAGCGTAGCGCTCCCTTTAACTTGCCTCGGCGGTAGGAAAGCGTAGCGTCCTCTCTCCCTAGCCTCAGGGGTAGGGAAGCGTAGCGAAGGCTGCTTTAAGTCCTCTCCGCCATGGCGCGTTGCGAAGCGCTCCGGTGTACCCACTGTGTAGAGGCGAAGGTGGCCAAGCAACACGATTCCTCACCCGTTCGGGCTTATCCCATCGTGATGCTGCGGGCGTTGGCTTTACGGCCATTTTCTTTGGGTTACTTTTCTTTTGGGCCAGCAAAAGAAAAGTGACTCGAGCGTCGGCAGACGATCGAAACGCCCGCTGCGTAAGCGGCCAGGTCGCGGTAACGCGACAATCAAACACCGAAGCTCTGGATCCCGGCCTACGCCGGGATGACGGCAAAGAAGAAACACTGACGCGAGCACCCACCCCTCACCCCAACCCTCTCCCCAGAGGGGCGAGGGAGCAAAAGCGCGACGCAACGCCAGCGGCGCCCCAAACTAAAACCCGATCTCCGGCACCAACCCCGCCAAATGCCCCGCCAGCGGATCCTCCCGCCCCAACAACTCAAACCCCTCGTACTCAAACCCCGGCGCCACCAGACAAGTAGCCAACGCGTAAGCCCCCAACGGCCGCGCCGCCTGCCACGCCCCCGCAGGCACCACCGCCACCGACTGCATGCAGTCACGCAATGGCCCCAACGTGCAACGGTCCAACCGGCGCGTCGCAGCGTGATAGATCAACAACTCCAACGGCGCACCCTCGACGAAATGCCAAGCTTCCTCAGCATCCACGCGATGCCAGCTGCTGGACTGCCCCGCCTCAAGTAGATAGTGGATGGCACTCATCGCGTGGCGCTCGCTGGCGCCGTCCGCACCCTTGGGTGGGTGGAAGCGGTGGTAGTGGCCACCCTCGACGTGCGGCTGCAACCGCAGCGAGGTTTTCAGTTCCTCGATGCGGGCGGCCTCGTCACTCATGCCGTCTTCTCAGTCTTGGATGGATTGATCAGCCAGCGCACCGCCAACAGACCGAGCTCATAAAGCAGGCACATGGGAATGGCCAGCATGATCATCGAGGTGATGTCGGGCGGCGTGATGAAAGCCGCGATGGCGAACGCGCCCACGATGGCGTAGCGACGAGCGCCACGCAGTTGCTCCAGGTTGACCACACCGACCGCAGCGAGGATCACCACCGCCACCGGCACTTCAAAGCACAGGCCGAAGGCGAAGAACATCAGCATCACGAAGTCGAGGTAATGCGTGATGTCGGTCATCATCTGCACGCCTTCCGGCGTCACCGCCGTAAGGAAGCGGAAGGCCGCCGGCAGCACCAGGAAATACGCGAACGCGCAGCCGAGGTAGAACAGGAACAGCGCGGCCACCAGCAGCGGGCGGGCCAGACGCTTTTCATTCCGATACAAGCCGGGGCTCACGAAGGCCCACAGCTGATACACGATCATCGGCATGCTGATGAACAGCGCCACGTAGAACGCCAGCTTCAGGGGCGTCACAAACGGACTGGCCACCTCGGTCGCGATCAGATGCGCCCCTTGCGGCAAACGCGCCACCAGCGGCGCAGCCAACTCCGCATAAAGGCGGTTGGCGAAGGGCATGAG
>NZ_JAELTQ010000201.1 GCF_016428905.1 Dyella sp. ASV24
GCGGCGCAATCGCACGGCAAATCACTGCTCATCCTCAACCCCGATTGCCTGATCGACAACGACATCCTGCAGCGCCTGCTCGGCATGCTGGCGGCCAATCCGCGCGCCGGCGTGATCGGTGCGGTGGTCTGCGATGAAGACGGCACGCCCGACCCGGCATCCCGTCGCCGCGACCCGTTGATGCGTCGCGCCTTGAACACGTTGTTCAAGCGCGCAGGTGAAGGCATCAACATCGATGGCCCGATCCCGCACGAACTGATCGAAGCCGAAGCCGTGTCCGGCGCCTTGATGCTGATGCCGCACCGCGTGTTCGACTACCTCGCCGGTTTCGACGAGGACTACTTCCTGCATTGCGAAGATCTGGATCTGTGCCGCCGCGTACGTGATGCAGGTTACCGCGTGCTGTTGGCTGGTGACGTTCGCGTGCTGCACGGCAAGGGCACGTCCAGCCGCCATCGTCCGGTGTTCGTCAGTCGGCACAAGCATCGCGGCATGTGGCGCTGGTTCCGCAAGTTCGATCCGGATTCGCGCAAACCATGGGTCGCAGCCATCGTATGGCTGGGCATCTGGTCGCACTTCCTGCTGCAGATTCCCGGCCAGCTCTGGCGATTGGCCAAGCGCAAGCGTTCGAAGGACGCGGCGTGAGCGAATCCAGCAAGCGCACATCGACAGCAGCGACCCTGGGGCTGGTTTCCGTCACAGCGGTGTGGGGCTCCACCTTCTTCCTGATCAAGGATCTGGTGGGCCGCATGGCGGTGGCGGATTTTCTCGCCGTGCGCTTCCTTATCGCCGCGTTGTCGATGGCCGTGCTGTTTCACCGCTCACTGTTTCGCCTGAGTCGTCGTGAGTGGTGGCAGGGCGTCGCGCTAGGGACGGTGTACGGCATTGCACAGTTGCTGCAGACATCCGGGCTGGAACACACCTCGGCCAGCATCAGCGGTTTCGTCACCGGCATGTATGTCGTTTTCACGCCGTTGCTAGGCACCGTGTTGCTGCGGCAGCGTCTGCCGCCCGTGACGTGGATCGCCGTGCTGCTTGCGGTAGGCGGGCTCGCTCTGCTGGCGCTGCATGGTTTCGGCATCGGCTACGGCGTGTGGCTCACGCTTGCATCGGCGGCCCTGTATGGCCTGCATATTGTGGGACTGGGAGCATGGTCGCGCCCCGGGAGCGCCTTTGCGCTCTCAACCGTGCAGATGCTGGTGATCGCCGCGACCTGTCTGCTGGCGACACTGCCGTCGGGTCCGTCGTTGCCACCTGATACCAGTGCGTGGGCGGCCGTTATCTACATGGCGTTGGTGGCCGGCGCGGGCGCGATGCTCGTGCAGACCTGGGCGCAGGCCCATCTTTCACCCACGCGGGCAGCCATCGTGATGACGCTGGAGCCGGTGTTTGCCGCTGGCTTCGCTGTCAGCTTCGGTCATGACGCGTTGACGTGGCGCATGCTGGTTGGCGGTGCGCTGGTGCTGGCGGCGATGTATCTGGTCGAGCTGGCGCCGCGCAGCCATGCGGTGAAGGCGGAAGGGCTGCACCACGACGTCTAAGCGCCCTATGGCGGGCGCTGGTTCAATCCTTGCGCTTGGGCGGATGCGGCTGCATCGCCAGGCGCACCAGGTAAACCACGATCACAATATTCGCGACTAGCGCGCCAAGCTTCAGCCACGCGAACTTGTGCACGGTCTCATACAGCTCCAGCGGGATCAGCGAACCGGTGGCGATTACCGTGAACCATTCCGCCCAGTGCTTGCGCAGCCACAGGCCGGTGCCTTCGGTGGCGAAGATGGCCGCATAGGCCAACGCCACCAGGCCGATCGCGACAAACTTGCTCGGGCCCAGTGACTGCAGCAGTTCCACCAGTCGCCAGCGCAGGCCGTTGCTGTCGGTCAGTGACAGGTGCTCCAGCCAGTGCACCAGCTTTTCGAAGTTCTGCTCGCGGTCCAGATGGAAGGCGAAGGCCGCCACCAGGATCAGGCACACGGTTTTCACCGCCTTGTAGATGGCGATGATGCGCAGGCCAAGGCTGTGCTGGGCTTCGATCTCCGACGAGGGCTGGAGATGCGGGTGGTGGTGGGGTTCGGTCATCGGGAATCGCGGGGGTAACGAGCAGCCATGATCACCGCGTGATCATGAAGGGTCGCGCACCGGTTGCCCAGTCCCGTTCAGAGACAAGAAAGGCCATGCCCCGTCGGAGCATGGCCTTGGGCCGATTCCGGGCTGGACGGAGCCTTAGAGTCGCTAGCAAAACGTAGCGAGCGCCCGCCTGACGGTCGCGCAGTAGTCTTGCTGGCGGCTCTCAGCAGCAGCGCCCGCCGGTGCCCTTGTAACGGGCGATCTGGCGCTCCCTGAAGAACTCCTTGTAGCTGGGCACCGGGCGCTCGGGGTGATGATCGCGCAGGTGCTTCACGTACACGTCGTAGTCCGGGATGCCGCAGCAGAGGCGGGCGGTTTGCACCGCCCACTTCCGGATCGCCTGCAGCTTCGCTTTCATGATCGAGCCCTCAACGGGTGGTCACCGTACCCAGCGCCACGTACGGCTCTTCATGGGCGGTGGGATGGTTGATGCCCCATGCCTTGACCATCGCACGGAGGGTGAAGCCCAGCATGGTCAGGATCAGCAGCATGAAGATGCCGGTCAGTGCTGCGTCGACATAGTTGTTGGTGACGATGCGCTGCATCTCCTCTACCGTCTTGGCGGGTGCCAGCAGCTTGCCGTCGGCGGCGGCCTGCGCGTACTTCTGCGCGGCTGCCGTGAAGCTGATCGGGCCGCTGAGCTTCTCCCAGCCTGCGGTGAGCGTGCATATCACCAGCCAGATCGCCGGTATGCCCGGCACCAGCACATAGCGCTCGCGCTTGAGCTTCACCGTGACCACGGTGGCCAGCATCAATGCCACGGCGGCCAGCATCTGGTTGGCGATACCGAACAGTGGCCACAACGTGTTGATGCCGCCTAATGGATCGACCGCGCCCTGATACAGGAAGTAACCCCACAACCCTACGCAGATCGCCGTGGCGAGCAGGTTGCCCGTCCACGATTCCGTGTGTTGCAGCGGCTTGTGGATGAGGCCGGCGATCTCCTGAATCATGAAGCGGCCCACGCGCGTACCAGCATCGACCGTGGTCAGGATGAACAGCGCTTCGAACAGGATGGCGTAGTGGTACCAGAACGCCATCATGCCTTCGCCCGGAATAATGCCGTGCAGCAGTTGAGCCATGCCCACCGCCAACGTCGGCGCACCGCCCGCACGACTGAGCACGCTGGATTCACCGATGTTCTTGGCGGTGGTGAGCAACTCGTCCGGTGTCACCACAAAGCCCCATTGGCTGATAGCGGTGGCAGCCGATTGGGCCGTGGTGCCGATCAACGCGGCTGGCGAGTTCATCGCGAAATACACGCCCGGATGCAGTGACGCTGCCGCGACCAAGGCCATGATGGCGACGAAGGCCTCCATCAGCATGCCGCCGTAGCCGATCATGCGCGCTTCGCCTTCACTGGCGATGAGCTTGGGCGTAGTGCCGGAAGCGATGATCGAATGCCAACCCGACACCGCACCGCACGCGATGGTGATGAACAGGAACGGGAACAGGTTGCCCTGGAATACCGGGCCGGTGCCGTCGATGAACTTGGTCACCGCCGGCATCTGCAGCGTTGGTGCAGCCAGGAAAATGGCCAGTGCGAGCAGCAGGATCGTGCCGATCTTGAGGAACGTGCTGAGGTAGTCACGCGGCGCGAGCAGCAGCCACACCGGCAGCACCGAGGCGCAGAAACCGTAGGCGATGAGCAGCCATGCCAATGCCTTGGCGTCGAAGTCGAACACGGCCGACCACGTGGGCGAGGCGGCAACGTACGAACCGAACCAGATCGAGCCCAGCAGCAAGATAAGGCCGATGATCGACACCTCGAGAATCTTGCCCGGACGCAGCCAGCGCAGGTACACGCCCATCAGCAGCGCGATCGGGATCGTCGCGGCCACGGTGAATGTGCCCCATGGGCTATGTGTGAGTGCCTTGACCACCACCAGCGCGAGCACTGCCAGCACGATCATCATCAGCACCAGCACGCCGAACATGGCGACCACGCCAGCCACCGGGCCCAGCTCGTCGCGCAGCATATTGCCGAGTGAGCGGCCGTCGCGGCGCACTGACAGGCCAAGAATCATGAAATCCTGCACCGCGCCGGCGAACACCACGCCAAACAGAATCCACAGCGTGCCGGGCAGATAGCCCATTTGCGCCGCGAGCACTGGGCCTACCAGGGGGCCGGCGCCAGCGATGGCGGCGAAGTGGTGGCCGAACACCACCCACTTGTCGGTAGGCACGTAATCCAGGCCGTCATTGCGCAACACGGCAGGCGTGGCCCGGGTGGGGTCCATGCGCAGCACTTTGTCGTTGATGAACTTGCCGTAGAAGCGATAACCGATCACGAAGACCGCGATGCTCGCGGCCACCAGCCAGATGGCATTGATCGGCTCACCGCGGCGTAGCGCGACGACGCCCAGGCACCAGGCGCCCACGATGGCGATGGCGGCCCACAGAATCTTTCCCGCGGGACTTGGTTTGACGACGGCCGTAGACATTCGCGTTGGCTCCTAGGAACTCTTTCTCAAGAGTCGTCCCCGTCGCGCTGGGGGTCAACGGCATTATGAACCTACACGCATTAGCCATTGGTCGAAAGTGTGTGTCATACACACTCGTGCGGCAGTGCAGCGTCGATGGTCAAGCCGGCTGGGTCGGGCGGACCGCAGCCGCCAATGCCTTGGCCAACTGGTGGCCATGCAACGGCTTGCGCAGGAAACCGTCCATGCCAGCCTCACGTGCCCGTGATTCCTCATCACCGCCGGAGCGCGCGGTGATGGCGACCATCGGCAGGTGTTCGCCATCCTGTTCGCGAGAGCGCACCAGTCGCGCCCACTTGAAGCCGTCGACACCGGGCAGGTCCAGGTCGACCAGAGCAGCGTCGTAGTGCTGGCTCTCCATGGCCTGCAAGGCACGCAAGCCATTGGGTACGTGATCGATCTGGTGGCCCTGGGCTTCCAGCAGGCCGGTAATCACAGCAGCCACGGTCAGGTCGTCCTCCAGCAGCAACAGACGCAGGCTGGGGCCGCCGGCTGCCACGGTTTCAGCGACGGCGGTGTCGACGTGGCCATCCACGGCGGGCAAGGGCAGTTCCACCCGGAACGTGCTGCCCTTGCCCAAGGCGGATTCCAGGCTGATCTGCCCACCCATCAGGGCGGTCAGCTCACGGCAAATGGCCAAGCCCAGACCGCTGCCGGAGCCGCGCTGCGGGCTGTCCAGTTGCTCGAAGCGCTTGAACAGTCGCGCCTGATCGGTCGGGGAAATGCCGGGGCCCGTGTCACTTACCGTGTAGCGCAGGGTGCCTGCGGCCATATCCAGTGCAAGGCGAACCTCACCATGCTCGGTGAACTTCAATGCGTTGCCGCTGAGGTTGAGCAGGATCTGCTTGATGCGTACGGCATCACCCAACACCTGTGCCGGTACGTCGTCGGCCACCTCCACGCGCAGCGCCAAACCCTTGCTTACCGCGCGACCACGCTGCAGCTCGGCCGCGTCGCGTAGCAGCGAGCGTGGATCGAACGGCGCAGGTGTGAGTTGCAGTCGGCCCGCTTCGATGCGCGCCAGATCAAGGGCATCGTTCACCAGCGTCAGCAGCACTTCGCCGGAGCGTTGGATGGTCTGCACATAGTGCTTTTCAGTCGAGCCCAATGGGCGGCTCAGCAGCAGCTCAGCCATACCCAGCACGCCGGTCATTGGCGTGCGGATTTCGTGTCCCAACTCAGCAAGAAAGCGTGTCTTCGCCTCGCTCGCGGTCTGCGCGAGGCGATGTTGCTGAGTGACCAGTTCCAGCTGCATGCGCTGACGCTGACGGCGACGCAGTGCGAGCAGTACGGCGGTAAGAACCAAACCGATCAACACGGCGTAGGTCAGCCACGCCCACCAGCGCAACCATGGCGCCGTATCGACGTGCAGTTGTAGTGGCGTCGGCAGTTCGCCCCAGGTGCCGTCCGGGCCCGCGGCTTGCACGCGCAATTGGTAATCCCCGCTGGGCAACTGCGTGAAGCTGCGGTCCGCGCGGTGCCCGGTGTTCACCCAGTCGGTGTCCAGGCCATCAAGACGGAAGCGATAAGTATTGCGCTCGGGGGCGATGTAAGAGACGGCGCGGGCGGTGATGGTGAGGTCGCGATCGTCCCAGGCGACGTGCCAGTGATTGTTCTCTCCATCAAAGCGCTGCACATGGCCGCCCCGACGCACCGTGACGCCCTCCAGGCTG
>NZ_JAELTQ010000202.1 GCF_016428905.1 Dyella sp. ASV24
CCCGTGCCGCGCGCGACCAATGAGAGTTGCAGATCCGAGCCGAAAGCCTCAACGCCTACGTTACAGGGCAGGCCGCGCTCCTCCATCGTCCGTCGAAGCGTGGAGCGCATGCCGCATCCGTTTTGGCTGAGCACCCAAGGAAACGCGGAAAGGTCTTTGAGCGACACGCGGCCGCGCAGTCCGAGCGAGGGCGCAGCCACGACGCGTATCGGCTGGCGGTCGAAGGCATGCGTGGTCATGCCTTGAGGCGGCGGCGAACTTTCCGACAGCAGCACCGCGGAGACGTCCAGTTGCCCTTGCTCGATCTGCTCCATCAGTCCTGGCGACCAGGACGAGTGAATGCGCAGGGTAAGACCGGGAAAGCGCAGGCGGAGCTGGTCGATGGGGCCGGCCAGGGCGCGCTCGGCGAGGTACGGGGGCATGCCAAGCCGCAACTCCCCGGTGGGCTCCGTGTCGGTGCGGGCGAGGGCAAGCAGGCTGGCTTCCGCGTGAAGTAACTCGCGGCCTTTCTGGTAGATCTCCAGTCCCGCCGCTGTGGGGCGCAGCGGTTTGGATTGACGGTCCAGCAGTTCGATGCCGAGCAGGCTTTCCAGACTCTGCACCCGTCGTGTCACACCCGGCTGGGTCAGGTGTAACTGGGCTGCGGCCTGCACGATGGAGCCCGTGTCCACCACGGCGACGAAAGCCCTGACATCTCGCGTATTCATGCGTGGATAGTCTCTCTTATTATGCTAAATGCGCATGAAGTTTATGAATATTATTCACTGTCATCATGATCTGGGTGTATTTAGCATCCATGGCCTGACGAATGGCAAGGCCCCAGCTCATGGAATATCGCTCCCATCGCCGTATCGAAGTCGCCGCGGATGAAGTGCAGACGGAGCTCACCACGCCGCTGACGCTGCTGTTCGCTTTCGCCGTGGGCGTCATCATCATCAACCTCACGGCCGCCCAGCCGCTCGCAGGCCCTGTGGCTCGGGCCATGCATTTGCCAGCATCGCTGACGGGCCTCGTGGCGATGCTTCCCCAACTGGGTTACGCGGTGGGCATGTTGTTCCTCGTGCCGCTCGCGGACCTGTTCGAAAATCGCCGCCTTACCACCGTCACGCTGGTGGCTTGTGCGCTCGCGCTGGGTGCGGCGGCAGTAGCGCAGCAGGCATGGTGGCTGTTGCTCGCCGTATGTGTGGCGGGCACGACATCGTGCGCGATCCAGATTCTTGTGCCGTTGGCGGCAGCCATGGCGAGGCCAGAGCACCGCGGCAGTGCGGTGGGTAACGTGATGAGCGGTGTGATGCTCGGCATTCTGTTGTCGCGTCCGTTCGCTAGCTTGATCGAAGGCACCTGGGGGTGGCGCGCGTGCTACGGCCTGTTGAGTGTGTTCGATGCGCTGCTCGCCGTCGCCCTGTGGTTTGCACTGCCAACGCGGCAGCCGCCCGTACATACCTCGTACCGTGGGTTGATCGCGTCGATGTGGTCGCTCTGGCGGAACGAACGGGTGTTGCGCCGGTACGCGGTGTCGGCCGCGATCCTCATGGCAGCGTTCAGTACCTTCTGGACAGGGATCGCGTTGCGTTTGGTGCAAGCGCCATTTCTGCTGGATAGCCATAGCCTCGCCTGGTTTGCCCTGGCGGGTGTGGCCGGCACGGTGGTCGCACCATTGGCGGGCAAGGCGGGTGATCGTGGCTACAGTGTGGTGGGCATGCCTGTTGCCCACGTCGTCGCTACGGCGGGTTTCGTATTGGCAGGCGTAGCCGGCGCGGGGTGGCTGGGGTTGGATGTTGCAGGCCATCCGCGGCTGGCGCTGAGTTTGCTGGTGGTGGCAGCCATCGTGTTGGATGCGGGGGCCGTCGGCGATCAGACGTTGGGGCGGCGTGCCGTCAATATGCTCGATCCCGCGGCACGCAGCCGTCTGAATGGCCTGTTCGTCGGCGTGTTCTTTATCGGCGGTGGAGCGGGCGCCGTGGCCGCCGGCAGTGCGTGGGCCATTGCCGGCTGGACGGGCGTGTGCGTGGTCGGCCTCGGCTTGTGCGCGCTGGCTTTTGTGGGCGATGCGCTGGCTCGGCGCGGCACTAGCCGCGCCGACTGATCAGCCTTGCTGCGCCCAGCGTTGCGTCGCTTCGACAAACGCCACGCAATCAGCAAAGCGGTTGTACAGCGGCGTTGGCGAAATACGGATCACGTCCGGCTCGCGCCAGTCACCAACGATGCCTTGCGCCATCAAGTACTCGAACAGGGAGCGGCCGCGCGCGCGGCCTCCCTGCACGCGGATGGAAAGCTGCGAACCACGGCGCGCAGGGTCACGCGGCGTCACTACTTCCAGCAAGTCGCTCAACTGCGTCTGCACCAGCCATTCCAGATAGCCGGTAAGGCGCTCCGATTTCTCGCGCAGGTTCGACATGCCGGCGCGACGGAAGATCTCCAGCGACACGCGCAGCGGCGCAAGCGCGAGGATGGGCGGGTTGCTGAGTTGCCAGCCGTCCGCGCCGTAAGTGGGCACGAACTGCGGTCCCATCTGGAAACGCGTGGTCTTGTCGTGGCCCCACCAGCCGGCGAAACGCGGGAGGGTGGTGCGCGCGTGGCGCTCATGCACGAAGGCGCCACCGACGGCGCCCGGGCCGCTGTTGAGGTACTTGTAGCTGCACCAGATGGCAAAGTCCGCGCCGGTGTCGTGCAATTGCAGCGGCAGGTTGCCTACGGCATGCGCCAGGTCGAAGCCCACCATGCAGCCATGGCGATTGGCCAGGCGGGTGATAGCGGCGAGGTCGAAGGCCTGACCGGTGCGGTACTGCACGCCCGGCAGCATCACCAGCGCGATGCGCGAGCCGTGTTCGGCCAACACGCGCTCGATGGCTTCCATGGATATCGTGCCGTTCGCTTCATCGCCTTGCAGTTCGATCAGCGACGTGGCCGGATCGTAGCGGTGGAAGCGCACCTGCGACTCCACCGCGTAGCGATCCGTGGGAAACGAGCCCGCCTCGATCAGAATGGCATGGCGCTCTGGCGTGGGGCGGTAGAAGCTGACCATCATCAGGTGCAGATTCACGCCCAGCGTGTTCATCGCCACTACTTCGGACGGTTGTGCGCCCACGACGGCGGCAAGGTCATCGCGCACGAACTCGTGGTAATCCATCCACGGCAGACGGCCCTTGAAGTGGCCTTCCACCGCCAGACCGGCCCAGTCGTCCAACTCGGCGTTCAACGCGTCACGCACGGCGCGCGGCTGCAAGCCCAGCGAGTTGCCGCAGAAGTAGTGGCTGTCATGGCCTTCGTGCGGAGGAATCAGGAATTCGTCGCGAAAGCTGCGCAGCGGATCGGCGGCATCCTGGGCCTGCGCCCAGGCAAGGGTAGCTTCGAAAGGAGCGGACATCGGGGAGTCTCTTGCAGAAGCGTCGTGCCGACGGCGGCACGACGCGAATGAACGGCTTACTTCAGGCGCGCGGCGATATCGTTGCAGCCCTTGTCGAACGCGTTTTGCCAGGCTGCGCCGGCCTGGCTTTGCGCTGGACGCACGCAACGCAACTGGATGGCATGGTTGTTCTTGAGCCAGTAGCGCTCGCTGTAGCTGTACTGCGCGCCATTTTCCTGCGCGGTGTAGACGAAGTTGTCTGCCGCGCCGCCGTTGGTGGCCTGGTAGCCGGTAAGGGCCTTGGCCTTGCTCATCGCACCCGCAACGTACTGCTGGAACTCGCCGTTGTCGTTCACCTGCTTCACGGTGACGGAAATGCGGGCAAGGCTGTTGCTGCCGTTGGGCGACGGGTCGGGCACCTGGAATACGCGCACTTCTGGGTCGCCTTCGGTTTCCATGATGCCCATCCACTGGTCGGGTGTGCTGAAGGTGACACTGCCGCCGGCCATGCTGACATCGGAAGCCTGTGCGGCTCCGCTGAGCACCAGGGCGCTGGCGATAACCGTATTGCGGAAGAAGCTCATGCCGTTTCCTGTTGGGCGTGGGGTTGGAATCGGTGCAACGGTAGCCCCAGCCATTCCAGGGCGGTGCCGTGGAAGAGCTGCGCGCGGTCAGCGTGACCGAGTTCGAGTGACTCGATGCCGCTGCCCGGATGCTGTTCCCCCAGCGGGAAAGGATAGTCGGTCCCCAGCATCACGCGCTCGACCCCGGTCACATCCAGGAGATAGCGCAGGGCCTGCGGGTCATGCACGCAGGAGTCGAAATACAGACGCTTGAGGTACTCGCGCGGGTTGCGCGGGTTGTCGGTGGCTACCAGATCCGGGCGCATGCGAAAGCCGTGCTCGATGCGGCCGATGGACCAGGGGAAGCTGCCGCCGCCGTGGGCCAGCATCACGCGCAGCTTCGGCAGGCGCTCCAGCACACCGCCGAACACCAGGCAGCAGCCTGCACGCGCTTGTTCGGCGGGCATGCCGACCAGCCAGGGCAGCCAGTACTTGGGCATGCTGGCAGCGCCCATCATGTCCCAGGGGTGCACCATGATCGCAGCGCCAAGGTCGGCTGCGGCTTCAAAGAAGGGGAACAGCTCCGGCGCGTCGAGATTCCAGTCGTTGCAATGCGAGCCCACCTGCACGCCCTGCAGGCCGAGTTCGTCGATGCAGCGCTCCAGCTCGCGAATGGCCAGATCCGGCGATTGCAGCGGCACGGTGCCGATGCCAGCGTAGTGGCGCGGGTAGTCGTTGCAGATCTGCGCCATCTGGTCGTTCAGGTGGCGATGCAGCTCCAGCGCCTGATAACCCGGCGCCCAGTAGGAGAACAGCACCGGCACGGTGGAGACCACCTGCACGCTCACCCCGAACCGGGCGTAGTCGTCGATGCGCTGCTGTGGGTCGAAGGCGGAGTCCCAGACCTCCCGGAAGAACTTGCCATCTTTGTAGATGCGATGGCGCCCGTCGTTATGGATCATGACGGGAAAGCGTTCGTCGCCGAACTTGGCCGCAAGGTTCGGCCAGTCACGGGGAAGGATATGGGCGTGCGTATCGATTTTGAGCATGTCCCCCAGTGTATGCCACGGCCGGGGTGCCGTCTCGGCGCGGTGCAGCGTAATCGGGAGCGCTCGGCGCTGTGCGCTCAAGGGGAGCGAGATTCCGACAGCGCTGACGGAACCGGCCGCACCTATGGCCAGCGTGTGAACCACTGCCATTCGGAAGATGCAAAGCGCAAGGATTTGCCGTCATCATGGCGGGCGCCATCGCGTTCGCTTGCCGTGGGAGGCAACATGAAGTTTCTGGTCATGATCTACAACGACGACACCCTGCTCGATGCCCTGCCGGCAGGCGAGTTCGACACCATGATGCGCGGCTGTTTCGAACATGCCGATGAGCTGCGCGATCAGGGGCATTTGCTCGATTCCGTGCAGCTCGAATCCCCTGCCCAGATCAAATCGTTGCGCATGCGCGACGACAAAATGAGCGTGATGGACGGTCCGTTTGCCGAGGCGAAGGAATACCTCGGCGGTTACAACGTCATCGAAGCGGCAAATATGGACGAAGCCCTGCGCATCGCCTCGGAATTCCCGTGGGCACGCACGGGACGCATCGACGTGTGGCCCATGCGGGATATTGATGCAGTACGTCGCCGCGTAGGGGGCTGATGCAGCACTCCCCGCAGCGGCGTACACGTGCGCCGCTGCAGGAGGAGATGGATCCGACTCACACCGTTGCCGTGGACTTGCTGTGGCTGCGCCCTGTGATGTGCGCAAGGGTGTTCACGTTGTCTACCAACCGGTCGCTGATGCGCGCGAGCAGTTCGGCGGCCTGGCGGTCTTCAGCCATGTTCAGCAGCGCTGCGAAAGTGCGCTGCAGACCACGCAGGTCGGGCAGGTGCTCGGGAGCACGTTGCGCACGCAAGGCATTGGCAACGGCATGAAGTGCACCGGCGGCGTGGTCCACGAAGGAACACATCTCCGCTGTCTCCGGCAGGCTGTGGTGATCGTCGATCAGCGCTTCCAGTGTCATCGCGGTGCGTGCAAGGCGGTTGCCGTTGGCAAAGAGCGCATTGGCCAGCTCCAGCAAAGGTGCCGGCGTACCCGGTTCCGCGCGCATGCGATCAAGCGATGCCTGCGCGTTGCTGCGCGCGGTGCGAGCTGCCGTACGTGCCTCGCGGCGACCGTCGCGACGCTCGGGGCGGGCCAGCGCATTGAGGTAATCGGCATAGGCATCGAGCATGTCCGAGAGGGCTGCACGCGCGCGTGCGCGCTCCCAGGTGGGCCAAAGCACATAGGCCAGCAACGCCATGCCACTGCCCAGCGCGGTATTGATTACGCGGTCCAGTAC
>NZ_JAELTQ010000203.1 GCF_016428905.1 Dyella sp. ASV24
GCCGCAAAGCATTACCAAGTGCCTCCTGCGTGACGCGGTACAGGCAGAGAGCCACATCCTCTGGGAGATCCTTCGCTTGCGGCGATACGCGCAGTTCGATGACGGGTCCGCTACGGTGACGAAGGTTCTGGCATAAGCCGGCAAGCGCTGCGGTAAGTCCTGTCTGCGTCAACATGCTTGGATGCAGATCGTGGGACAGATGTCGCACATCTTCTGATAGCGAAATCAGTTCGCTCTGCAGCTGGCTCACATCCTGCTTATTGTTCTCACCGACCTTACGACGCAATGCACTCAGGCGAATCGACGCCACGGCAAGGCGCTGATTGATGTCATCGTGCAGGTCACGCGCGATACGGGCGCGCTCCTGCTCCTGCGCCACGATCAGTCGCCCCGCCAGCTCGCGAACCTCGGTGCCGCTAACGAGCAACGCATGTTGTGTCGCCCTGCGTTGCTCCACGAGTGCCGAGAGGTACAGGGAAGCGACGGCCACGCCAAGCATCCACAACTGTACGCTGATGGTCGTCAGCTCCGATTCCATTTGAACAAATGGACCTTCATGAGCGAGGCTCAGCTGGATAGCGATCAGCCCTACCACCAAGTTGACTGCACAGGTGCCAACCACCTGGGCCCTCATCGCGACGAAGATGGCCAATGGCACGGGCGCCAATAGCAGGAGCGGCCTTGTCATGGTGAACGCCCCGAGCTCACGCCAACCCAGCCAAAGAAGAAACAGGGCACCCGCGGTGATTAGCAGCACATCCCACCCGGGCATGACATCGCGGCGCAAGGACGCATTTGGATGTATCAAGCTGAGGATGGCGGGTGTGAGCAGGACATAACCCAGTGATTCCGCCAGAGCGACGTGCCACCACGCGCGGGACAACCAGCTTGGCAGCTCCGCCAGGCCAGAGAGCCATGACACCAACATACCGGTCGCCATGGGCAATGCGACCGCCGCAATAGCCAAGAAGACCAGAAGCCGGAGGAAGTTGTCGACTAACTGCTCCTTACGCAGCCGAGTCAGCACCCAAGCAGCTGCATTGACGAGCAACAGCACGACAACGCTTACGAGTGAGATGCTTTTGCTGGGCAAGCTCATCGTCAACGTCATCAGCAGCATGCCACCCAGCCAGCCGATGTCGTAAGCCAGCCAATATCGATAGCGAGCGCACAGCAACAACGCAAGCAACACGGGGCCGGGTAGAGAGATGATCTGCGAATCGAGCGAGTGATCCCAGAGCGCCAGCGATACCCATTGCGCTACCGCCGCAGCCAGGCCGATGCCCATGCCACGTGACAGGTATTGGGACCACGCACCCATCGGTGCTTTCCCGCTCATGACCCCTTCTGCTCCGTGCATCCTTTCGCCTCGCCGCTGACAAGCAGCTGCCGCCCCTAGGAGTAGACATCGCCGGACAATCGAAGCCAAACCGCATTTGCCCACATGGACCGTCATCGCTTTGTGACGAATTTACGTAGTTCTACGAGGCTGGCAACAGATCGTTCTTACTCCGTGCATTGGATCGTTCTTACAAAGCGAAATACAAGCTGACAGTATTGCGTAATCCGACTGGATCGACAGATACGTTTGCTGCCCAAACCCAGAGAGTTTGTGCACTGATCAGTAAATTTACTGACCCCTAATTGAGTGAAAGTTCGCTTACCAAGCGAGCATCGACAGGACAAGCTGAGACGGGGCGATCAGCAGCCTGACGAGACTCGACCGACCATGGAACTGAAGCACGTCCAACTCGCCTGGAGATGCACCTGCTCACCCGGGCCTGCCCCGGCATCTTTTCCGAAATACCTCTTCGAGTGCCGGGCGATGCCCAACGTTCTCGTATGAAGACAAATGCTCGGCTTAGTGCCAAGAGCACACGGCGGTTGCGCGTATTGCTTGCCGACGAGCATCGCTGCGTCGCCGAGGGCTTGGCCGGCCTCCTTGCCAAGAGCACACGTTCCGTCTTGCTCGTGCACGACGGCGAGGCGCTCATCGAAGCGGTTATGGACGGCCAGATCGACCTCGTGATCACTGACATTGCCATGCCCCCCTTCAGTGCGTTGCAGGCGCTGCGTCGCCTGCGGCGACAAGGAAGCGATATTCCCGTGGTGGTGCTTTCCACTCATGGCGAACCCTTGATCGTGCGCGAAGCCATGCAAGCTGGCGCGAACGGCTATGTACTCAAGCAATCACCCAGCAGCGAGCTGCTCCATGCCATGGCAGAGGTCAGCGTAGGTGGTCAGTTCATCAGCCCTCAGTTGATGGCGTCGTTGCTTGAGGCACCCGAGTCACTGCACCGTCTCACTCGACGCCAGCGCGAGGTCATCGAGTCGATGGCCAAGGGCAGGCGAACCAGCGAAATTGCAGCAGAACTTGGTATTTCCGTACGCACCGTCGAAAGCCATCGGCAGTCGCTACTGGATCTTCTCGGCGTGCACAGCGGCGTGGCACTGATTCGGGAAGCTGAACGACTGGGGCTTATCCCGGTGGTTCCGTACGACATGCACGAGACCGCAGAGGACAAGCCACCGTCCTGACCATCGGCTCGCTGTCCCAGCGCAGTACCCATTCACATGCGAGGAAAGGGAGATTCGCGATGAAACTGTTCCGATATGCAGTTCCACTTGGCGCCATGCTGCTCACTGCCTGCTCGACATTCAGCGTCAGTAATCAATGGAAAGATCCTGCATGGCCGGGACCCGCCGCCAACAACGTGCTCGTCATGGGCATCACCAAGAGTGACACCTACCGCCACGTGTTTGAGGACACTTTCGTACAGCAATTGCAGGCTGCGGGCGTGCAGGCTGAACAGAGCTATTCCCAGATCCCCGCCGGAGCAACCTCGGAGAAGCTGGGTGACGTGATCAAGGCCACGGGTGCGCAAGTGATCCTCACGACGCGCGTGCAGCGCGTCGAGCAGAAGGTCAATGTCACGCCAAGCGGACCGGGCTGGGGAGGCTTCTATGGTTGGTATGGCGGTGCCTGGGCTTCCACTCCCGATGTAACTCAGTACGACGCGGTGACACTCGAAACTACGGTTTGGGATGCCCATACGCAGAAGGTGATCTGGTCTGTAACCACTGAGAGTGTAGGCACCGGCAATATTCCGCAGGCCACACAGGACCTGGCGAAAACCATTATTCCCAGACTGAAATCGGACGGCATCATTCGCTAAAGCCACCTGGGCTGCAGCACTTCGCAGCCCAACTCCCCGGACGCATTAAGGAAGAACGACCATGCCTATTCATTACCTGCGAAACCTCGGAGTTGCACTCCTTCTCGTCACATGTACGGCGGCGGCACAACAACTCCCCGTGGCCTACCCAGCCAACGGACAGAGCACCAGCCAGCAGCAAACGGACAAGAGCGCCTGTATGTCATGGGCGCAAACCAACGCGCCGACCCAGGCAGTTCCAGCACCGGAGAACGGTCCTGCCGTTGGTGGCGGGCAACGGGCCGGTGGCGCCGTACGCGGCGCCGCAGCGGGCGCCGTAGTAGGCGGTGTCGCCAACAACGACGCCGGACATGGCGCAGCCGTCGGTGCAGCCGCGGGGGTAGTCGCTGGCGGCATGCGCGCGCGCCAGCAACGGAGGGAACAGAACGCTACAGCTGCCGCTGCGCAGAACCAGAACACAGCGAATCTGTCGCAAGCCTACGGCGCCTGCATGAAAGGCAAGGGATACACCGTCAACTGATCCGCGCGGTCCACTTTCCACCATCAGGCTCTACGGAGCCCGATGGTTTCAGCGCCACGCGCTTCCCACTTGAATGTAATAGGCGTGGTCTCCCTCGCTCCACGCCCAATCGAGGCCAGCATAGAGCCCCAGGGCGCGAGCGATCAGGTAACGGAAGCCGACCCCTTCCGCCGTGTGCGTGCTGGCATCGCCGAAATTCAGTGTGCGGCCCCACGCCTTGCCCGCGCCGCCGAACCCCAACAGCGCCCATCGCGACGTGAAATTCCATCGCAGTTCTGCTTCCAGCATGCCGACGTTCTGGTCCTGGTATCGCCCATAGGCGATGCCGCGCAAGTCGATCGATGGTTGTTGATAAAAGGGGGCATTGCCACGCACCGCACGATAATCCATCCGCGTTCCCAGCACCCAATCCTGGCTGAGGTTGAAATAGCCGTAGGCGTGGGCGCGATAGCTCTGGAAGGTGTTGTCACTGCCAATGGCCGGCGCATACTCAGTGGCTTCGAGTCGCCACAGCCAGCCTTTCGACGGCGTCAGCGTGTTGTCCCGGGAGTCGTAGCTCAGCCCAAGCCCAAGGCCGGAGGCGCGCTTGGCGAACTCCTTGGGCTTGAAGTATTGGTCGTCGCCGGGAACATTGAGGCGGCTGTCCAGATCCATGTATAGCCAGCGCGCTGACACGAACAGATCACTGCCGCCCAGCCTGCGCGAGACCTGCTGGTAGGAGAAGACACCATCAAGGTTGTAGCCGACCTCCTTGGGTGCCGACAGCAAACCCTGCGTGTAGTAGTTCAGATTGACGTAGGCTTTGCCGATGACGCCGGCATATCGCCAGGTGTCGTCCATGAAATGGAAGGACCCACCCAAGCCGTAGCCCCAGGTCCCGTTCTCGGTTTTGAAAGCTGCCGCCCCGTAGATATCGGGCGGGATGCGCAATCCACTCTCTTTGGAATCATCCGACTGTTTCGGTGGGTGAAAGAACACCGCAGCGAGTCCCCCGCCGTTTCCCACAGCAGGCTCGGTAATGACGATCGGAACGAGCAAGGCTCCCTTGTGCTGCAGGAGCCAACGGGACATGTCCAACGCTCCATCGCTGGTATCGCGAAAGTTGCTCCACCAGGATGACTTCTTATCGTCGGCAGATGTGGCCGGCGGTCCGTTGAGTGACAGGGGTGAACTCTCCTCCCCGAGACCCGAGCGAGTGGCGACGTCCTGTGCGTGCAAACCCATACAGCCCGGCAGGCCTATTCCGAAGAACAGCAACCACCTGCCAGCCGGGAGGAAGATCCTCATGGCGACTCCGTCGTCCGGCCATCGTTGTCATATCAGATGGAGAGACTTTGCCGAACCGGAGTACGCGCGGACAGCGAAAATACTCGGAACCATCCTAAGTAAATGCACCTAGCCGTACCCCGTCCACTCGGACCTAGCCCTAGGCTTACTGATTTCCGTTAGACCCATCTCCATTGGCTGGCGAAATATCCACCTCTTTCCAACTGCTATCGGGATCAAACGATTTCATCGATTGCACGACGCTGGCGCCGTTCTTTCCGAGATCCTTTTCGAACACCTGACCGTCGTGACTCACCATGAAACTCATCACGCCTGTTTCGCCGTATTGCACCGGCCAGGCGACAAGAGCGAAGCCATTCGTCATGCGCCCGCCGTCTATGTAGTTATAGGCACCACCCGGAGCAGATGCACCTTGCGCCGTCAGTATTTTGTAGTGATAGCCGTAGTAACCCTGCCCGGGTTGTACATGCGTGAAGTTCGGACCCAGCGGACTCGGTGGTTGATCACTCGATGCCGGCCAGTACAGGCCATCGTGCTTGCCTGGTGAGCTGATCAAGCGTTGCGCGTACTGCAGCACCTTGTCGCCATCGCGGTCCTCCGACGCGTAATCACGTTGTGCATCGTAGTAAGCGAGCATGGCCTGCTGCACCGCGAGTTCGTTTTCGCCGATATGACGCGTGCGTATTTCCTGCTCGGCACCGGCCATATCGAAGTGCCAGCCACTACTCCCTTGCACTAGCGGCAGCGGCAGAACCCAGTTCTCTGAACCCACGTCGAGATGCGCCTTGCCATCCGCGGTATCGATACGATGGCTCTCGTCATAACGCTTCAGGAACAGATCCACGTCGTCCTGTTGTATGCCCTCGGTAGGGATGTAGTCCTTCCAATTGCCGCCCAGCACTTTGGCCAGCGCCGCTTGATCGTGGTTACGCACCGCCTGCACAAAGGCGCTGGCGGCGTCATCCGCACTGGGATAGCTCGCCTGCTGCGCGAGCGGAGTGCCAGCGACAACAACGCCAGCCCCAAACATCAGGCTCAGGGCCAGGCTACGGATCATGGGAATGCGATTCATGGTCTGGCTCCTCAACGACGATGGAATCCGCCACCGGCCCGGCT
>NZ_JAELTQ010000204.1 GCF_016428905.1 Dyella sp. ASV24
CGGATTCTCGCTGCGCTTCATCCGGGCTGTGCGTTGCGTGTTTACGACAGACGCTCTCGCTTTAAGCCCTCTTCGCTTCGGCGCGTTGCGAAGCGCTTCGGCGTACCCGCTGTGTAGAGGCGAAGGTGACCAAGCCACACGATTCCTCAGCCGATCGGGCTTATCCCATCGACATGCTGCGGGCGTTGGCTCTATGGCCATTTTCTTTGGGTTACTTTTCTTTTGGGCCAGCAAAAGAAAAGTGACTCGAGCGTCGGCAGACGATCGAAACGCCCGCTGCGTAAGCGGCCAGGTCGCCGCCACGCGACAATCAAGCGATACCGCTCTGGACCCCGGCCTGCGCCGGGGTGACGGTTTCATTGAAACGATGAGGCGAGCACCCAACCCTCTCCCCGAAGGGGCGAGGGAGTAAGACTGAGGCGTCCCAAGCGATTCGCGAACACCCTTCAGGCGCGCGTCAAAAGAACAACTCACCCGAAACCGCAACGCGCCAGATCAGCCTCTCACCCACAACAGGCCAAGACTAAGGTCAATTCGGCCGCTGATCCGCAAACGCATAAACATGATCCGCCCACTGCGTCGCCTCGAGATAAATCGCCGCCATGCGACGAATCACCTGCGGCTGCACCTCGCCACCACGCAAATTACCTGCTTCCCACGCGCGGATCTGGTCCAGCAACATGGCAAACGGACCCTTGTTCTCCAGCAACGCGCTACTGATCTCGCGAGCGAGCGGCAAATGCCACAGCACGAAATCCATCGGCGCTTCCATCATCGCGTCGAGCAGCGAGAACAAGCCGGCAGTGAAAGCCATTTCGCGTTGTTCGGCGGGCATGCCCTGCGCGAGTTTTTCGGCCATGTGCGCGCGGATCAGCGCAGCGCGCAGCAGTTCCGGCGGACGGTCGCCGGTGCCGCTCAGCGCCATGGTGTAGATCCAGTTACGCAGGCGAGCAGCACCGAAGAAAATAGCGGCCTGTTGCACCGACTTGAGCTGGCGCGGCAGGGCGAAGTAGGCGGAGTTCACGCAGCCCAGCAGCTTGTAGCTGAGGATGGCGTCGTCGCGCACGATCTGGCCGAGTTCGACGGGGCCGGGGTTGCCTTCCTGCAGGGCCTTCATCAGGCGCAACAGGCTAAGACGGCTCGCGGCCAGCACAGGCACGGCGACCGGCTCGGGCTTGAGCAGGAACTGGCCCTGGATCGCTTGCAAGGGCAGCGATTCACAGCGGTGATAGGTGTCGTGATCGTCGACGTGGCCGGCGACGACATGCGTGCCGCGTGCGTGCAGGTATTCGCTGCGCGAGCGCAGCGTCGCGGGATCGAGCTTGCTGGCATCCAGTCGCACAAACTGCACGATCTTCAGCAGCGGCTCGACCGCGGGATTGAATTCAAGCGTGGTGTCGCCGGCATCGAGCATCAGCGGGCAACCACGTTGCGCCATGCGGGACAGGCGTTCGACCAGGGCGGGATCGGTCGCGGCTTCGGGCTTGAGCAGCACACCGAAACGCGGCTGGTGTTGCAGTACGTCGGTTTCTTCCATCAACAGCTCGTGCGTGAGCCGGAGGAAGGTGCGGTTGCCGCGCACAAGGCGGGCGAGGGCGCCGTCGGTGATGGTGGCGAGTGCGCGACGCATCAGTGCGTCTTCGTTCTCGGCATCATCCTGGAACACGATCTCGTACGCGAACAGTTCGCGTCGGTTGTCCAGCATGGGCAGGCGGATCACCGGCAGCGCTTGTTCGCTGGCGGTGGAGACGTCTTGGGCTGTAGTGATGGCCGCGGCTTCGCTCATGATCAATCGACGTCTTGACGATGGTTGAGTGGGACGGCAATGACGCCGACAAAACTGGCGCACGCGTGGAGATGTGCGCGCGTGTTGTTGATTGCCTAGGCCTCGGCCAGCGGTTGCGAGCGCAGGCTCGTGCGCAGGTCACCCGCGCGGCCGTACACACTGGCTTCCGTTTCGTTGCCGGTAAGTACCGCCAGCGCCTTGCGCACCTGCTGCAGGCGGATACCGACGAGGTAACCGTTGCGCTGGTTGAGCTGCTGGCAGGCGCGTAGCGACTGCAGAATTTCTTGCCACTTGGGTGCCAGTACGCGGCTGGCTTCCGGTGCACCCTGGCTCAGCTGTACGCGTTCGCCGTCGAGTTGCTCCAGGCGCATCATCAGTTCGTGCTTGCTGGCGCCGGCGTGGTTGAGCGCGTCGACATCAGCCGTTTCCAAAGCAGAGCGCTCGGTGGTGAGCGCGTCCATCAGTTGACCCACTGCCAGCCGCATCTCGTCGACCGCGGCCGTCAGGGCATGGTCCAGTTCGGCTTGCAGGGACGGGCTCATGACTTGCCGTTGAGCTGGTTGTCGAGCGACATCATGCGGTCGGCGATGCGGCCGGCGTCTACTTTGTAGGTGCCGTTCGCCAGTGCCTGGCGGATCTGATCGACTTTCTTCGTGTCCATGGTGGCACCGTCGGTGGTGCGGGCTGCTTCCTGCAGGGCGCGTGCGGAGTCGGTCAACTGCACGCGGTCAGTGGTACCGGTGCTGCCGGTCGCGGCGTCGGTGGACGTCGTGCCGGTGGGGCTCTGCGTCGCGCTGCTGCCCTGGCCCGAGGGAGGCTGGGGGAGCTTTGGCAAGCCGTTGTTGGAAATGGTGGTGTTCATGGGGTCCGTTCTCTTGGATTGCTGGCCCTGTTGCTGACAGGATCGGCCGGCTGGCCGCAAACTTTAATCGGTTATGCGAGTCGGTTCAGGGAACTGCGAGCACCTCACCGGGTGCCATGACCATGGCGTCGATTACTTTGCCGGAGCTGCCGTTGCGCACCTTCAGGCGCGAACCGCTGTCCCCGCCACCCAGTGCGACGCCGCTGGCGCGAACTTCGATGCCGTTGAGCCGGGATACCAGTTGGACCTGATCTCCTGCTTTCACGGCGCTGCGCCCCCCCAGGGCGGATGGCGTAACGACACTGCCAGCGCCCAAGGCGCGGGCAAGGGTACGTCCTTCCAGGTCCGCCATGTCGCTGACATAGCCATAACCCAGGCGGGTGATGTCGCGCTCCTCCATGTGCACGTCGTCGGCGCGTACGCCGTCGCCGCGCTGCAGGGGGCGCACCAGTACCAGCACCTGGCGGAAAACCTGCAGTTGCACGGGCACATGCAGGGTCCAGCCATCAGGGACGGGACACCGCACCAGCACGGTCATGCGCGGCATTAGCCGTGCACCGGACTGCAGGCTGACTCCTGTTGCCACGGGGCAGGGCGCCAGATCGAGCGTTCGGGTATCCAGCTCCGCGGCCTTGGCCACGACACGGGTGCCCGGGGCTTCGTACTGGCCGCGCAACCACTGCTCCGCACTGGCGCGCGCCGCCTGTGCCGGCTCCGCGGCATGGGCGGGCAGCACAAGGGCGCCAAGCAGCAGGGTGGCCAGTACGCGGCAGCTCACAGGTCAGCCAGCAATGCGTTGAGCTGGGTGAGCAAGGTCTCGCGCTCGCCCTCCAATTGCTGCATCAACTGCCCTGCCTGATCGATCTGGCCGTCGCACAGCAAGCTGGCGAAGGTGCTGCCTTGTTCGCGCAGGCGCGTGCCCGTGGCGTTCAAGGCGTTGGCCGCCGGGTTGCCGCCGCGGTTGGCGGTGAGGCGTTCCAGCGTACGGCTGAGTGCTTGCGTGTCGAACCAGCGGCGATCAAGCGCAGCCGGTTCCTGCAAAGCCAGTTCCATGGCCTGGCGCAGACCTTGCGCGGCTTCGCGCACGGTCAGGCTGAGGCTGGCCGGATCTTCGCCGGTCTCGGTTTCCAGCCAGTCCAATGCCAGGCGGTGGCCGAGCAGAATGCCGCGGCTCAGCGCTTCCGACTGACGCGTGGTTTCGGCAGAGCGGCGATGCCAGACGCCCAGCGCGGCCTGCGCGGCGACGGCACGCGCGTGCTGCGCGTCCTGGTTCTTGTGCATGGTGCCGATGCGCTCGCCCATCTGGCGTAGCGCTTCGCTGCTGTCGTGCAGTGAGGTTTCCGTCTGGCTGACGCCACCCTGGGCGCGCTCGAGGCGCTGCAGGCCTTGCTGCACGTCGCCGTCCAGTTGCAGGGAGAACTCGCCAATCGAGCCGGTCACCAATTCGATCTCGTCGGTGGCCAGGCTGGTCTTCTCGGCCAGTTGCTTGACCTCGTCGGCCACCACAGCAAAACCGCGGCCGGCTTCGCCCGCTCGGGCGGCTTCGATAGCGGCGTTGAGGGCGACCAGGTTGGTCTGGTGGGCGATCTCCTGCACCACGCCGGTGAGCTTGCGGATCTGCGCGACCTGTTCGGCCAGCTTGCTCTGGTTGCGATTCATGGCCGACAGCGCGGTGCGCAGCAGGCGCAGCTGGCCATCCAGCTCGCTCACGCTGCGCTCGCTGCTTTCGCCAGTCTGACGTGCGTAGCTCAGGCTGGTGGCAATCTGCTGCAGCGATGTCGAGATTCCGGCACTGCCGTCCGTCAAACGACCGACGTCATCGCGGCTTTCCTGTGCCGACTGGTGCATGGACGCCTGTTCGCGGGCCAACTGCTGGGCCGCGCCGAGCACCAGGCCCAGTTGTTCCATCGTCTGCATGGCGACCGCCACCGGCGGTCGCGTGGTGGACACGGCCGCCAGCAGCGGGGCCAGCGCCTGGGCTGCGCGGGGGTGCCGTGCCGATAGCTGTGCGACCTGCGCCCGATCACCCGCGGCGGCGGCGCGGGCGAGGTCGGCGAGATGCTGGCTCCAGATCAGACTCATGGGTGAATCATTCCTTCCTATAAGGGTCGCCCCAGGCATCGGCGGCGAACGTCGGAACTTGAGAAGCAAGCGACGTGCCATAGCGACGTTCCCCCGCTCAAGCCGGGGCAGTCCTGGCCGATACGCGGGAGAGCAAAGGCGGCTGGGCCGCGGCGAGGAAACCGCATGAGCGCGTGGATGGACAAGGTGGAACAGCAGACCCGGCTGGCGGGGCACAACCGCGTGGCGATGCTGTTGTTCCGCATGGGCGACGAGCAGTTGTTCGGCATCAACGTATTCAAGGTGCGCGAGGTCATGCGTCGCCCGCCCATGGAGCGCATGCCGGATGCCCATCCCCTCATTGCGGGTAGCTGTGACTATCGTGGCACCACCATCCCCGTGATCGACTTGGCCGTGGCGCTGGGTTACCCCTCGCTACGCGACGTCGCCTCCGCGCACCTGATGGTCACCGAGTTCAGCCGCAGCGTGCAGGGCTTCCTGGTGGCCGACCCGCAGCGGCTGGTCCAGTGTGACGGCGACTCGCTCGCCGCGCCGGCCCCCGCATTGGGCTTCGGCGGTCGCGTCAACGCGGTTACACGTGTGGACGGCGCGCTGGTGGCGGTGGTGGACGTGGAGCACGTGCTGGCCTCGCTCAATGCCACTGCCACCGAGCTGTCGGCGCCGATGCAGCGCATTGCGAGGGTCCACGATTTGCAACCGCGCCGCGTGATGGTGGTGGACGATTCACTGGTTGCCCGCAATCAGTTGGTGAATCTGTTCCGGCAGATGGATGTGGAGTGTGTGGTTGCGACGGATGGGCGCGAGGCGTTGGAGCGGTTGCAGGCGATCGCTGAATCTCCGGGCGAGGAGCGCGTGACGCTGGTGGTGTCTGATATCGAGATGCCGCGCCTGGATGGGTATGCGTTGACTCGCGCGATTCGCGAGACGCCGGCGCTGCGGACGCTGAAAGTGGTTTTACATAGTTCGATCAGTGGGATTTTCAATGAGGCGATGGTGCGTGAGGTGAACGCGGATCGCTTTGTGGCGAAGTTTCAGCCGGATGTGTTGGCGCAGGCGGTGTTGGATTTGATGCCGGAGAGGTTTGGGGAGTTTTGAGCGCGGCGCTCGGCTCTTTAGCTTTTCCTCCCTCTCCCCTTTGGGCGACCCGAAGGTAGTCCCCTTTTTGGGAGAGAGGGTTGGGGTGAGGGGTCAATCTAGCCTCACTGTTTCATCTTTAGCTGTCACCCCGGCGGAGGCCGGGGTCCAGAGCCTCGGTGTTTGATTGTCGCGTGGTCGCGATCTGGCCGCCTACGCGGCGGGCGTTTCGACCTTCTGCCGAAGGCCGAGTCACTTTTCTTTGCTTGCCC